>CAMYKF010000377.1 GCA_947258905.1 uncultured Pirellulaceae bacterium
CACTGGAATTGCCAGGCGTACCACGACCGGACGCGCGGCAGCTTGATTTCCGGATAGGCACGGGCTAGGCTTTTTACTGTAGTGAATTAGACACCCCTTGAAAAAAAAGTGCCGTTCACTGCTTACCTCTCTGCCGCTTCCACCAGATACTCGTCTTGCGGCAACTCGGGCGTGAGCGCCGCAACCGATTGATTTTGTCCGTCGATTGTTTCTACAGGATTCACAAATGCGACTCGCGACGCTTGTCATTGGTCGTTTTTCGGTGTTGCTGGTTTTGTTAACGCCGCTGGCACTGCAGGCCGAGGAACCGTGTCAGCAATTCCTTGATGCCTTGCGTGAGCAGCGTTTGTTTGACGTGGCGTTGGACTATCTCGATGAGATGCAGGACAGCCCGCTGGCGTCGGATGACTTTCGCGAGCGGATTCCGCTGCTCAAGGTGGCTGTGTTGCTGGACGAGGCCAACCGGATTCGCGATCCCCGGCGTCTTACCAGTCAGCTGGAAATGACCGAGCAAATCCTCACGGAATTCATCGGAACTGCGCCGCCAGCCGGGTTGCTGGCCGAAGCTCAGGAACAACGCGCGCGAATTTTCATGGCGCGAGCAGGACGTTTGCTAAACCGCGCCGAGTCCGATCGCATCACGGCGGCCCAGAAAAGTGACTTGCAGGAGCAGGCTCGCAACTATTTGAACCTCGCGGGCGAGGCCTACGAGGAAATCCGTCAGCGACTGCGCGACGAACTGACCCAACCCGAAGATCCGCAGAATCCCAATGCCCGCAGCCAGCGGGAGGTCCTTAGAAACAAGTACGTGGCTACGCGATTGCAATCGCCCAGGGTCAAGGAACAAATCGCGGATTCCTACGGCTCGGAACATCCCCGCTACCGCGAATTGTTGCAGGAAGCCGCCTCGGAAAACCTCGAATTGTACAACAAGTACCGTACGCGACTGAGTGGCATTGACGGCTGCCTGGGCGCCGCACGGTGTTATCAAAAACTGGGTGAATCAGAAAAGGCACTCGGCCACCTGATCGACGTCTTTGACTTGCCACGTGGCGGTATTCAAACGACCAAGAAACGCGAAGCCGCGCTGATCGCCATCGACGCCTGGGAGACCATGCAACCTTATCCGCTGAACGAAGCCCTGGCTCGCCTGCAGTCGGTCGTGTTTTCCCTGTCGCCGGAATACGCGCGGACCCGAAACGGGGTCAAAATCCGCATGGCTTTCGCCGAGGCCTGCAAGAAAATGGCGGATCGCATCAAGGAAGACGGCCCGCGGGATGCCGAGGAACGCCGCCGCATGGTCACCCTGGACCGTGAAGCGACCAAGATCATGCGTGGCCTGACACGCACACCCGGCGACCATCGGCAGAAAGCCCAGCAACTGCTGGCCGATTGGGGCAACAGTGTGGCTGTTGATATCGACGAGGAACAGGGGCCGCCCGAAACCATGGCCGAGGCCCGCGACCGCGGCAAGGACCTGCAATTGCGTGTGGCACAGCTCAAGGCCGAACTCGACACCAAACAAGATCAACTGGCACAAGCCACCGATGAGACGACCCGACAACCACTGGAAGAGGAAGTCACGAAACTGCAGGAGCGAATCGCGGCGGACTCCAACGCCGCCTTGCGACTGTTCGAACTCGGACTGTCCATGACCACCGACGAGACCGCCGATGACGATCTGTCCAACCTGCGTTATCTGCAGTGCGCCAGTTACTTTCAGAAGGAATACTACTTCGAAGCAGCGATTATCGGTGAATTTCTCATCGAGAACTTCCCGGACAATTCGGGCACTCGCTCGGCCGCCGGACTGGTGTGCAAGGCCTACTGGCAAATGTACCGCGATGCGGGCAAAGTACCTGACGGCGGAAGTGTTGCGGCCCAGGTTCGCTCCTTCGAACTGCAAAAGCTCAAGGAGTATTGCGACCTGATATTCGACAAGTGGCCCTCCAGCCGCCAGGCGGAGGAAGCCGGCGTGTTGATGACCCTGGTCTCGCTGTCCAACAATGATCCGGACGCCGCTGATCAGTATCTGGCGAGGATTCCCGAAGACTCGCCGACTCGGGCCGCTGTGGTACTGGAAGTCGGCAACCAGTTGTGGCGCAAGTACGTGCGCGGGCAGCGGGACGGTTCGCTGACCGCCGATGAACTGGTCGCCTTGCGAGATCGCGCCCGCAAGCTGCTGGAAAACGGCGTGTCCTTCCTGAACGCCGACGAAGTAACTGACTATCAAGCCCGCTCGGCCCTGTCGCTTACCGAGTTGTATCTGGACGCCGGTGAAAACGACCTGGCCCTGCAGCAACTGGAAAGTGCGACGGTCGCGCCGCTGGATCTGGTCAAGAACAAGCACCCGGCTGCCGCCACTTCACGATTCCGCAAGGATACTTACAAGACATCGCTCCGCACCTATCTGGCTAAATTGCGCGACGGCGAAGATACGCTGAGGTGGGTGGAGAAATCGCAAAGTGTCCTGTCAGCCCTGAAAGCCGAGATCGGTGAGACCGAAGACGGCAAAAAAGAACTTTCCAATATCTATCTGACGCTGGCCAGTGAATTGAAGCGTCAGTTTGACAGCCTTGAGGACAACAAACAACGATCGGATTTTGCCGAAGGCCTTGAATCGTTCCTGTCCGGTCTGGGCAGCGAGGGCTCGGGGGACCGCGCATTAATGTTGCTGACTGCCTCGATGTTGTCGGAAATCGGGCTGGGGCTTCAGGAGTTTGACCTGACTACCCAGGCCAACCGCTTCTTCCAGCAAGGCGTCAAGGTCTATGAGGAACTCAATCGCCAGCCCGATCCTGATGCCAGGCGGCAACTGGCCATTCAACGGGGACTGGCCAATTGCCTGCGGGGCAGCGGGCAGTTTGAGGAAGCCATTCGCCTGTTCGGTGACATTCTGGAAAACCCGGCCAACCAGGTTTACATCGATTTGCAGGTCGACGCCGCGTCCACCTTCACCGAGTGGGGATGGCGAGAAACGGACCGTCGATGGCAAGGAATCCAACACCATCATGGGTTGGAGCAAGCTGGCCAAGGCGGCACAACGCGCCAAGAATCGCGAACTGCTGGCCCAGGCCGTGTTCAATATCGCCCGCGGCAAGTTCCAGTACGGAAAGATCAAAGGCAATACCCGGCTGCAACAGGCGGCCATTGACGAAGTCAAGAAATTCAAAACCAACGTCCCGGACATGGGCGGACCTCTCTGGCAACAGAAACTTGAGGAATTGCTCGCCCGTTTGGAAAACGAAATTGGATAGTCAACATGAATCAAATCACCTCCAGATCGCTTGCTTTTGTCGCCCTGCTGATCGCCGGCTGCATGGCCTTTGCCAATCCGGCCCCCGCGACCGCGCAAAACGACTCGATCACCCTGATTACCGGACGACCGGTACGTGGCACGGTCCAGTCGGTAACGCCCGAATCGCTGGTCGTGAACACCTCCGACGGCATGAAGACGGTCGAGCCCTGGAATGTGCGTCGCATTCGGTTTGACGACGAGCCCAATGAATTAACGCGGGCCAAGACCGGATACACCGATGACCGGTTCAACGTCTGCCTGCAGGAACTCGAAGGGCTGGATCCTCCCGATCGCGCTGTGGTGCGGCAGGATGCCGAGTTCTACAAGGCGCTGGCGTCGGCGCGGATTGCTCTGGGAGGTGGCAACGTCACAGCCAGTACTGCAACCGCCGCGGTGGAACAATTCGTGCAAAACAACTCCAACAGTTTTCACCTTTACGAAGCACTCGACACGCTCGGCGATCTGTACATCGCCCAGGGACAATTCGATAAGGCAGAAGAACAATTTGCCAGGACGGCAGCCGGCGGCTGGCCCGAGTACGCCTTTGCTGCCAAACTCAAAACAGGACGCGCCCAGTTACTGCGCGGCGATTACGCAGCGGCTATTCAGTCGTTTCAGGATACCGAACAGGCCAATAGCTCCAGCGACTTTGCCCTGCAAGCCAAGTTGATTGCCCGTTGCCTGCGTGGCCAGGCCGTCGCCCTGTCCGGTGACCCGGCCGAGGGTCGCCGCATCGCCACCGGGATCATCGAATCGGAAAGCCCCAAGAACGCAATTGTTTTTGCCTATGCCAACAACGCCATGGGAGCCAGTTACCTGCAGGAAAATCTGTTGAAAGAGGCCGCCCGTTCCTATCTGAAAACAGAATTGCTGTTCACCGTGGACCCTGACAGCCATGCCGAGGCACTGTATCACCTGCAAAAGCTCTGGGACCAGCTGGAACAACCCGGACGGGCCTCCGCCGCGCGGCAAAAAATCAACGACCGTTACCGTAACACCTACTGGGCCACCAAATCCAGGCCTTGATCGCGACCGGTTGGTCAACCCGGCAGCCAAAAACCAAAAACAAAAAATCCCTGGACAACCGTCGCCCTTGAACTCAGAATCTGGTTCTGAATCCGCTTCCCACATTAAACCAATCATCGACGCCGCCTGGCGGACCGCACCATTACAGTGGAGACCATCCATGCGATCCCTCGCTGACACCCATGCTCACGCCACCCTTTCATCCCGTCGCCTGCGTCGGCGACATCGCTGGATCCTGGTTTGCCTGCTGGCGGTCGCCGTGAATATCAGTTTTTCGTTCAGCCCGCTGGTGACGCAGGACATCGTGGCCCAGGAGACTGACGGCGGTGACAGCCAGACTACCCCCGCCAAGAAAAAGACTGCCCTGCGATGGCTCGTCGATTCGCTCGGTCCACTCTACATCATCGTGTTCCTGGTCCTGTCCTTCACACTGGTGGCGCTGTTTGTGATGAACGTCATTTCGGCGCGTCGCGATACGCTGTGCCCGGACCATTTGATTGAAGGTTTTGAAGCGAACCTCGATCAAAAGAATTATCAGGAGGCTTACGAAATGGCCAAGGCCGACGAGTCCTTCCTCGGCAATGTGCTGTCGACCGGACTGGCCAAGTTGACATCCGGGTACGAACGGGCCATCGAAGGCATGCAGGAAGTCGGCGAAGAGGAAAGCATGAAACTGGAACACCGTCTCAGCTATCTGGCCCTGATCGGCACCATCTCTCCCATGATCGGACTGTTCGGTACGGTGCACGGCATGATCAACTCGTTCAGCTACATTGCCATCGCCGGTGGTTCTCCCGACCCCAACATCCTGGCCGAAGGCATCTCCAAGGCGCTGGTCACGACCCTGATCGGGCTGGCGATCGCCATTCCGGCCATTGCCGCCTACAACATTTTGCGGAACCGCGTGCAGCGGCTGGTGCTGGAAGTCGGCATTGTCAGCGAGAACCTGATGAGCCGTTTTGAAAATGTCTCGGCGTCCAAGTAGACGGCTATCGGACGCGACATTTTCCCTGACGGATTCGCCACATGAAATTCAAAAAGAAAAAATCCGGCATTCTGGAAGGCGATCTCACACCGATGATCGACATGACGTTCCAGTTGATCGCCTTCTTTATGCTGATTATCAACTTTTCCGAAGTGGAAAAGAGCGAAGAGATCAACCTGCCGCTCTCGGAACTGGCCAAGCCCCCCGAGGAACCACCCCCCTACAAGATCGTGCTTAACCTCGACGAGGACGGCAGCGTCAAGTTCGGACCACAGATCATCGAAAATGTCGACATCATCAAACCGGTGCTGACTCGCGAGATTACGACCGCCCAGCGCGAAGGCGTGGCGTTGCCGGAAATCAGCGTGATTATCCGGGCCGACCGCGGTGTCGACACCGGGCTGGTGCAACGGCTGATGAACAAGTGCAAGGACGAACAGCTGGAGTCCTTTTCCCTGCGCGTCAACGAGAGCCTGAGGTAGCGCCATGAAAATTCGCGGCTACGACAAAGAGGCCGAAGAAGTCAAGCTGGAAATGACGCCGATGATCGACATCGTGTTCCAATTGCTGGTGTTCTTCATCATGACTTACAAGGTCACGGCCATGGAAGGCGATTACAACATCCGCATGCCCGCTGCCGCCAGCGAACCGACGCTGACCGAAGAGACCCTGGAAGACGTGCTGATGGTGCGGCTGGTCGCTGATCCGGGAAATCGCTACCTGCAATCCATCAACGTGACCTTTGGCAGCCAGACGGAATCGTGGCCGCGAGAACAGTTTCCCGCAACCGTCGAAGACTATGACAACAAGACTTCTCCCGCCCGCACCATCTTTCGCAACCTCAACAATTTTGTCATCGGGGCATTGGGCAGCGGCAGCGGAGATCCGGCATCGGCCAGCGAAGTCGAAGCCGAAATCGAAGCCGACTACGGGCTACGTTACGAAGAGACCGTATACGTCATCGAGGCCATCTCCGGTTACAAAACCGACGATGGCAAGATTGTGAAGTTGATCGAAAAGATCAAATTCCGTGACGCCGTGGAGTGAATTTGCCCACGGGACGTCCGGCAGCCAAACCGACCTGGGCCAGGCACGGCGGCTCGTGCGGCAAAATTCCAGTTTGCCATTTCTCGTGGGTCCAGCTTCCAGCCTACCGGTCACGTGGGGGGCCTGGGGCGGGGTCAGGCACGACGGGGCCAGGTCAGTGTTTGAACACGACGTGAATTTCATTAAATGGCGACCCTGTCAAACCGACTGGGGCATAACAAAGAGTTCCGGATTAGGGTCACCCCTTCGGGGTTACCGTACGTACTGACTCGCCAACCTGGGGCGTTGCCCCAGGCTGGCGCAGGAACGGCCCGTTGGGCCTGACTTGATTGTCGATGCAGATGTGTCACGTGAAGCAAACCCGGGGCCGGAGCCAGTGTACGGCACGGCCATGCACGCCGCCTCATCAGGTCCATCGGGCCGAACCCATGCCAGCCCAGGGCATCGCCCTGGGTATTCGTATTGGCAAGTCCCGCAAGCCCCAACGGGGCGGCGCTACGTCAGCCCAGGGCATCGCCCTGGGTCCATGTCCGCGGCAAAGCGACAGGCCCAATGGGCCGGCCCTAATCCCATGCGTAACGTTCGTCCAGTTCAGCCCCGTGCCGTTCACAAATCCGGCGGAACTCGTCCTGAAACGACATGCTTTGATGGTGTTCCTTCTGATTCTCGATATAACGTCTTACCTGTGGAATGTTCGATTCGCTGACCGAGAACGCACCGTAACCGGCTTGCCACGCAAACGTCGCGGTCGCCGGTGATTGTTTCTTTAGCCACTTGGTGGTTTCTGTTTTCATTTCCTGAATCACTCGCATGATGGCGAATTTGCGACTTAGGAGGCAAAGGGCATGGATGTGGTCCTCGATACCACCAATGATCAATGCCCGGGTGTCAACGTTGTCTTTCAACACAGTCGACATGTAGGCATACAATTGCTCGCGCAATTCATCGTTTTTCAACCATGGCTTTCGGTTTTTGGTTGAGAACACAACGTGAATGGCAACCTTGGCAATCGATTGGGGCATAACAAAGAGTTCCGGATAGGGTCACCCCTTCGGGGTTACCGTACGTGCTGACTCGCCAACCTGGGGCGTTGCCCCAGGCTGGCGCAGGAACGGCCCGTTGGGCCTGAATTGATTGTCGGTGCAGATGTCTTGCGAGCAATGGTGCACCAACGGCCGAGCCTGATCTTTCAGGCAACCCAGGGCGTTGCCCTGGGCTGACATAAGAGCGGCCCGTTGGGCCCTCCTGAAGATCAGGCCCGCCCCGTTGGGGCTTCGTGGCATACCGATTCGGCAACCCAGGGCGTTGCCCTGGGCTGGCATAAGAACGGCCCGTTGGGCCTCCTGAAGATCAGGCCCGCCCCGTTGGGGCTTCGTGGCATGCCGATTCGGCAACCCAGGGCGTTGCCCTGGGCTGGCATAAGAACGGCCCGTTGGGCCTCCTCGAAAATCATCGTTGCCGCGAATTTCACGCCACCAGGCCCAAAGGGCCGACGCTATGTCAGCCTGGGGCAACGCCCCAGGTACGGTGCCAGATTCAATATACAGCCCCAACGGGGCGGCCCTGTCTGATGTGTCGCGGGCGTGCGTTTGCTACAACACCATCGTTTTCCGAACACCTACGCACGCGGATGGAACTGGTTGTGCACCTTTTTCAATCGCGACTGGTCGACGTGCGTGTAGATCTGCGTGGTAGCGATACTGGCGTGTCCCAGCATCTCCTGCACATGACGCAAATCGGCGCCACCAGCCAGCAGATGCGTGGCGAAACTGTGACGCAACGTGTGGGGACTGATGCCGGGCGGGATGCCGGCGATCAACGCGTACTTCTTCACCAGTACCCAGATGGCTTCACGCCGCAGCCGGCGGCCACTGCGTGACAGGAATAACCACGGAACAAAATGGGAGCTGGCCGGCAAAAGATCGGGACGTTGCCCCTTCAGATACTCCTGCACGGCGCTAACGGCGCTGTCACCCAGATGAGCCATGCGTTGCTTGTTGCCCTTGCCGGTGCATTTGCAGTGACCCTGTTCCAGATGCAAATCCTCCAGCCGCAAATTGGAAAGTTCCGAAGCCCGGCAGCCGGTGGCATACAGCATTTCCAGCAGCGCCCGGTCACGCAGAAAGTATTTTTCGATCGGTCGCGGAGCATCCAGAAACCGCTGGACCTGACTGGGCGAAAGGACTTCCGGTACCCGCTGCCACAGCTTCTGGCTGCCCAGCAGTTCCGCGAGATTGTCACGCAACACGCCTTCCAGTTGCAAAAACTTGAAGAACATCTTCAGCGTGACCAGGTGCCTGGCTACCGACGAGGGAGCCAGCCCCTGATCGGCCAGCCAGCCCACATAGTCGGAGAGTTGCGAGATCTTCAGCCGTTCGATCGGCCGATTGCCCCGCCATTGCTCAAACCTTTGCAGGTCACGACGATAGGCGGCCACCGTGTTTTCCGCCAGGTGACATTCGCGCTGCAGATAATCGGCAAACGATTCGGACCACTGGTCGGGCCGCTGCCGCGAGCGCGCCGAGGCCGGCTGTTGTTTGAGTTTTTGCAGTCGCGTCATTCGTTTGGCCATGCCCTGACCATCGGAATCCGCGACCTGGCCTGTGCAGCAAATATTGCCCGGTCGTTGCAACCGGACAACTCCCTCGCACAGACACCCGCAGCGTGCCGGCGAGTGACCGACCGGCTCTGTCCCGAAATTGCGCTGGCAAGCCAGTGGCAAACGACGGGTGGTTTCTTCAGGGAGTCACTGACTCTGCCATTGCTCCCAACCAAATTAATGGACAGAGCCTGGAGGCAGTTTCAAAAACCCGTTTGTAGTACCGGCTTTTCTTTCGCCGAATCGTAACAATTCCGCCTGAAGGCGCCTGAAGGCGGGACTACAAACTTTCAAAACCCGGTTTTGAAATACCCTCTAGCTCGTTTTCCGCGCTACCACGATCCGTTGCAATCCGGCCAGATCGTTGACGATCCGCACAAACTCAAGACCTTCCGCGCCCTCCACCATCTGGCGGCACAAATCAGCGATCATCGGGCTGATTTCAAACATCAACAAACCGTCACTGGCCAGTCTCTCCGCGGCCTGAGTAATCAGGCGATTGATGATATCGGTGCCCTGTGGACCGGCGAACAGCGCCTGATGAGGCTCGAAATCGAGCACCGACTTATCCAGCTGATCCGTTTCATTCTCTCCGACGTAAGGCGGATTGCTGACAATCAAATCGACTTCATCAAACTGTTCGACATCTTCAAGCAAGTCCGACTTGACGATGGCGATTCGCCCGGACAAATCATGTGTCTCGGCGTTTCGCCGGGCGACAGCCAGCGCCTCGTCGGAGATATCCGTTGCCATCACCAGGGCATCTGGCGCATGTTTGGCGATGGAAATCGCCACATTTCCACTGCCGGTTCCAACGTCAACCACACGGGGCGGCTGATGGTCGAATTCCGGAATTGCATCGAGGGCTTCGGTGACGAGGTGTTCGGTTTCCGGGCGCGGGATCAACACACTGGAGTTCACTTCAAACTTCAACGAGAAAAATTCGCGGTGCCCGACCAGATAGGCGACCGGTTCGCCCTCGGCATGTCGTGCCACCCAGTCTCGAAACTCGCCACGGGCAGCTTCATCCGGTTCCTCATTGAACCGGGTATAAAGGTCGATGCGCTGGCATTGCAATGCCTCGGCCAGCAGAATTTCCGCGTCCAGCCGCGCCTGTTCGGCACCATGTTGCTGAAAAAAATCCGTCGTCCAGTCCAGCAATCGCTGAATGGTCCAGCGATGTTCGTCTGTGCCTGCAGCCGCAGTGCCGGTGGCGGGTTCGCGATCGTCGGTGTTGACGTTAATCGAGATCTCCCATCGAATCGCGGAGGCTTTGACGATCGTGCTCGATCAGGGCATCAGTCACCGGCTGCAAGTCGCCAGCGACAATTTGATCCAGCTTGTACAGCGTCAGGTTGATGCGGTGATCGGTGACGCGGTTTTCCGGGAAGTTGTAAGTGCGAATACGCTGACTGCGGTCCCCCGAACCGACCAGCGTCTTGCGGGCGTCGGCCCGTTCCTGTTTTTGGGTTTGCTGATAGTGATCGTACAGCTTGGATTTCAGCAGCCGCAGGCCCTTGGCCAGATTCTTGTGCTGGCTGCGTTCCTCAAAACACTTGATCACGATACCGGATTCGTGATGGGTAATGCGGACGGCCGACGCCGTCTTATTGACGTGCTGGCCTCCGGGTCCGCTGCTGGCCGCGTACCGTTCCACCTCATAGGCATCCGCAGGCAAATCGACTTCCACATCCTCCACCTCGGGTAACACAGCGACGGTGGCCGCCGATGTGTGGATGCGTCCCTTGGTTTCCGTTTCGGGAACACGCTGCACGCGATGGCCGCCGCTCTCATATTGCAGGTCGCGATAACAGCCCTCGCCCGAGATCGAAACCGTGACTTCCTTGAAGCCGCCCAGTTCCGTGGGACTGGATTCGACGGGTGAAAACTTCCAGTTGCGGATTTCGCAATAGCGTTTGTACATCTCGTAGAGATTCCGCGCAAACAGGGCCGCTTCGTCCCCGCCGGTACCCGCGCGAATCTCTACAACACATTTGGAGCGATTGGCGTCTTCGCCGCCAATCGTCATCTCCAGCAGTTCGTTCCAGAAATTCTCGCGGGTGTCCAGCATGGCCGGCAATTCGCTTTCGGCCAGTTCCCGTTCCTCCGGGTCATTGCTGGTGGCCATTTCGCGAACTTCATCGATCTCGGTACAAATGCCCTTGAACCGGCGGTACTTGGTGGCCAGCTTGGCCAGTGAGCCATGCTCGCGGGCAACTTCCGCCATCTTGTTTGAATTGGACTGCACCTTGGGATCCGACATCTGATTTTCCAGATGCTCGAACCGGGTCAGTTTTTCTTCCAGCATTTCACGCATTGATTCGTCTTTCGGTTGGCTTGGTTCGTGGTTGGAGTAAAGAGAAGCCATGTCCGACCGTGGTACATGGCATACCGATAGCGCGGAACCCGCTACAAACCAGTTAGCGTTTCCAACCAGAGGAGCTGACGAACTTGCGTGCTTGAAGTGTGCATGAGATTTTCGTTTAACAGCAGAACGGCATAACTATATCGCTCACCACGATTTACGGCAACCGCAACGCTGGAAACCGCAAAATGCACGTATCGTGACCGCACCTGCCAAAACCGCAACTGTGAGGGAGCCTCCTTTCACGATCGGGCTTCTGCTTCCTTGTCGGGAGACTGTCTTTTCAGCCGATCCGCAATCAGCGTATCCAGGATCAACTGCACTGCATGGTAGATGACCATCGGCAACAGGGTAACGTTCAGCATCAGACACACCAGCAAACCGACCATCAACGTTTTTTGACTCCCCGAGATGGCCACGGCGATCCGTTCCTCGCGCGGCATGTTCAGCAATCCGGCAATCCCCAAACCACAAACCAAAGTCGTCAGGTGAAGGATCGAGCAGACAACTGCAATCCACAACATCGCCAGCCAGCCTGGCATCTGGTCCGCCGGCAGTCGCAGCGTCGTTTGCGAAGTCCCTAACAAGACAATCAGCAAAATACCGATCTGCGCGGCGACGCCCGGCATGGTCTTGTTGGCGGTCGACCAGCGCGCCACGGAACGGTTCGTACGACAGATTTGCGCGACCAAAATGGGTGCCAGAACGAGCAGCCCCAGTCGCCCCACCATATCGCCGAATCCAATCTCGGTCGTGGTGTTCAGCATCAGCAACACCAGCAGCGGCGTGATCACGAAGCACAGCGTGTTGGTGATCACGGTGGTCATCAGTGCCGTGACTTCATTGCCCCCCGCGCGTCGTGTCCACACGGCGCCCGAAGCGAGCGTCGAAGGCGCGGCGGCCGCCACCAGTAATCCGGCAGCGGACAATTCATCCAGCATTCCGGACAGTAACCAGGCAAACAGCGGTAGCAAGCCAAGGTTCACCACACTCGCCAGGATGGCGGGCCACGGTTGCCGCACGGTCCTGGTAATCACATCAAACGGCAAAGGCAATGCCATCAAAAACATGACTGCCATCACGATGATTCGACGCAGCCAAACATGGCTGCTGACTCCCTCCAACTCGTTGGCGAACCAGTAACCAGCAACCAGCGCAGCGGCCAGACCCAGCAGAAACCAGTACTTGATGATGAACCTGGACAAAAACGCGACACAGAAGATTCGAAATGGGGCGGCTTCCTCTGCCTCGCATTCTGGTTCTTGCTAGCATGAATGGCAATTGCAGTTCTCCTGGGGTCGATCGTTGGGACCAATCGCACTTCCGGCAAACCTGTCACGTCAATAGACTTCGCCGTCCCTCCACCCACGAATCATCGTTACCGTTCAAAAAAAGAAATGCCGCTGAGATACTGGACCGCCGGAGAATCGCACGGCAAGGCCATGCTGGCCTTGATCGATGGCTTTCCGGCGGGCCTGCAAGTCGATACCGATGGGATCGACGCCACGTTGCGGCTTCGCCAGGGCGGTTACGGCCGGGGAGGCCGGCAAAAGCTGGAAACCGATTCCGTCGAATTTCTATCCGGCACCTGGCAAATGATGACCATCGGCAGTCCCATTACGCTGCAAGTCATCAATCGCGATTACAAACTGGAAAAACTCAAGGAGTTGCCGCGTCCCCGACCCGGGCACGGTGATCTGAGCGGATCCATCAAATACCTCAGTTCGATTCGCGGCATCCTCGAGCGTGCCAGTGCACGCGAGACCGCTGCTCGAGTGGCCGCCGGCGCGCTGTGTCAACAATTGCTGGATGTTTTCGGCATTCGATCATTGGGTTACGTTGTCCAATTGGGCGGCGTCGACCTGAGCGTGCCTGAGAACTTGCCGATGCATGAACTTGCACAATTGCGTGAGCAAAGCGAAGTGTACTCGCTGGCTCCGGCACAGGACCCGCAGATCAAAAACCTGATCGACCAGACCAAAGCGGACGGCGATACCCTGGGTGGCGTGGTGGAAGTGAGAGTCGAGGGATTGCCGTTTGGCCTGGGCTCGCACGCCCAGTGGGATCGCAAACTGGATGGCCGGCTGGCCGCAGCCGCGATGAGTGTGCAGGCCATCAAGGGCGTGGAAATTGGCTTGGGATTTCGCGCCGCCGCCCTGCCCGGCTCGCAAGTGCACGACCCCATCGGTTACGACGCAAACCGGCAAGACTTGCCGAATCTTGGCTACACACGACCAACCAACAATGCCGGTGGGCTGGAAGCCGGCATGACCAATGGCCAGCCGCTGATCTTGCGAGCCGCCATGAAACCCATCAGCACACTGCAAAAGCCACTCGAATCGATCGACATGGCCAGCAAGGAATCCAGTTCAGCCAGTTACGAACGCAGCGACATTTGTGCCGTCCCGGCCTGCAGTATTATTCTCGAGGCGGTGGTTGCCATCGAGATTGCTGCTGCCTTGATCGACAAATTCGGCGGTGACAGTGTGGCCGAGATGCAGCAACGCTGGAACGCTTTCCAGACCATGGCGGCGGAACGATAGGAACTTCGGAAGAGACCACAACGGGCAAACATGGACGTGATGCTCAGCGACAACGCGAGACGCTTTTTGTGTCGAATCGGATTCGTCGTTCTGTGCGTGATTCCGACGCTGTGGTGTGCAAAAGCCGTGCTGTTCCCCCGCGGTCACGGCGAGTGGTCGGCGCAACTACAGCAACAGTTTGGCGTTGCCAGCCAGCTGGGTCGCGTCAGCACCCTGTCTCCCCAACGCACCGATTTCTTCGATCTGCTGGTCGGCGCGGCAGCATACGAGACCCGCGTCATTATCGATCACGCGTCGTTGCAGAATCAGCACGACGGCCGGTTGCTGCAGATTGCCCATGCCCGGGGGTCGAGCGCAGCGATCTGGCTCATGTTGCAGCAAATGACCACCGCCCTGTCGCGATCCGGTAAATCCGACCGGCCGCAACGCATCCACCTGGAGACCGTAACGTTTCTGCAACCCGACGGCACGGCAACGCCCAATGGCATCTGGCATCAACTGACCATCCTTGTCGAGAATCAGGGACGAAGCTGCACCGCCAGTTTCGTTCCCGGCCAACGTCCAACCGATAACGCCGACGGCGAATCTGCTGAACCGACTCGCGTAACGCTGCAGCGCAACATCGACGCACACGGCAACCACTGGTACCTCGACGCGCGAGGCAGCCACTTGCCGATCGGTTTGATCCAGGGAGGCCTGCCGATCCTGCGAACCGTCAATCCGGATGCGGTCGTGGTCAACGGCCTGGCGTCGCTGGTTGAAGTCAACGGCCAGTGGAGTGGTGAAGTTCGCGGCCAGCTGGCCGGGATTGATTTGAATCACGTGATCGCGCGGAACTTTGGCACGCCGATTTCGGGAATGGCCACGGCCACCATCACATCGGCCGTAATTGCCGACAGTCAGCTGCTGGAAATCGAAGGCCATTTGTATTCGCAGTCAGGCACCATCGGATCGGACCTGCTGGATGGCTGCGTGCAATGTCTGGGCATGCAGATGGTGCAACCGCACGGCGGACAGGACCAGCCATTCCGTGACTTGCGTTTTGGATTCGTAATTCGCAATCATGCCCTCGCCATTTTTGGCCATCAGGCCGGCGCGATCGCACTCGGTGAATCCAGTGAGTCGTTGTTGATTCCGCAGCATGGCCAGCCGCATCCGGTCAATAACCTGTTTGCCCTGCTGGCCTGGCCCCATCAGCACTTCTTCGCCACGCCGCTGACACGCAACGTGGCCAGCCTGGCCCAGAAAATCGACTTGCCCGACGCCAGCGACCTGCGCACCGCTGATGATACCGGACAACCCCATTCGGTCAGTCGCTGAGGTCTGGTGATTTGGTAGTGGACGAGGTCACGAGTCCTCCCGTTTACTGTGCAAAACAGGACTCGTAGCCTCGTGAACTACGCAGAAAAGATGCACGAGACTGTCAGCGGTCGCCGCGCAGCGGCGGGTCGAAGCACGCTTCCTCATCCGGCCATTCCCGGCGCGCCGGAATTCTCGCCAGGGGAGGAGGAAGTTATCGCGACAACAGCAAGACGTTGCGGCGGCAAGCCAGGAACTGGTCAGTGGCTCGCTGCAAGCGGTCCGATAAATGCGGTTTGATTTCGGTCCGCAAGCTGCGGGAATCGTACAGCATAAAACGGCTGCTCCAGTCGGCGGGCAGTTCGGGTCCTGCATCGTAACCCAGCCATTGGCCAAACGAACCATGGTCGCCTTGCCGGTTTTGCCACGAACGTGCCGCCTGACGAAGGCGTGATTCCTGTGCGATGTAGTCCGCGACGATGTGCCGGGCCTGGACGTCGCCCTTCAACCATGTGGCCACAACAAACGAGGCCTGACCAGCCACGAATTCCACGCGGCGGCCAAACAGATGCTGTTCGCTGCCCGCAGCCTGGCAATCAATCCGTAGCAATCCGCCTCGCCAGGATTCCGGGACACGTAACGTGATCGACAGGTCGTGCCCGCCTTCCAGAGTCGTCTGCGGGGAATGCTGAAATTTGAAGTACACCCCCGTACCCCGGTTAACCGTCCCACTGGCCAGCAACAGTTTTTGCTCGGGAATTCGCGCATAGCTTTCCGAGTAGCCCGTGGTATCGCTGATACCGGCGTTGCCGCGCAGCTTGACGATTTCTGCTGCCGTGCCACTCGCATCCAGTCCAATCGATGCGCTGGATTCCTTGCGGGATTCCACGGCAATCGGGCCATCTATTTCTGAATACATCTGCGTGCGCGGCAGATAATCCACCACCTGACAACCGGCAGTGAGACTGCGAACCTGAATCATCAGTTCATTGACGGACTGATCGTGCTGACAACCGACCAGAGTCGATACGGGAATGATCAGTTCCACCAGGCGGTGTTGTGAAATTTCCGGAAGCCGGGCGTCCGCTTCGGCTGAAGGGCCCGGAATGATCTCGCAGGACTGCACGACGGCCGGAATATCAAAACGCACACAACCATCATTGGCCAACAATCGTTCACCAACGGAGTTCGCAAACGCGAGCGTGACAGTAAGAATCAGGATTGAGGTACGGGAAACCATATTGGCACTCCAGGAATGTCGAACCGGGGGTACGACACGCTTTTGTTTTGGCGTGTCGTCATTCGAGTCATCCTGACCTTGAGCGTCTGCTGTTGGGTACTGTGCAGACGAACTCCGTCGTGGAGTGCGACAAATTCATCCGTGTTACGCAGACCAGCCGGAAATGGTTTGCCATGTCGGCGAAAAACGGAGTCGAATGTTAGAAGGGAGTCGCCCGCGGTCAACTGACAGGCAGCGAAATCCTGTCACCAGTTGCGGAAATGCAGGATGGTGACGACGTGGCAGACTTTGCGGGCCCAGATTGCTAGCAATCGACCCAGGTCGTCTGCAGCGAAGCACTGTCACTTAATCCGGAGGCAACTTCGGCTACAGGTCAATGTAACTCCGTGCTGGAGCACTAGACGTTGCCCTTGTAGATCTTGCGGCCCAGCGATGGCTGGTAGGTTGTCCAGGGGCTGCCGGCGTTGGCGTCTTCGTCGATGATCTGGGTCACGTTGTTGATCCTGGCGTCCAGATTGTCGATTTGCGTCAGCGCAATGGCTTCCAGCGTCATCGGCAGGACGGGGGAACCGAATTCCAGCTGGCCATGATGCGAGAGGATCAGGTGTTTGAGCTGGGTGGTCAGCGCCTCCGGGAACTCGTCATCGCCGTTTTGCGCCAGCTCTGTGATCTTGCGTTGCAGCAGTTCCACGCCCATCACCATATGACCGAGTAACTGGCCGGAGTCGCGATAACCGAGGTCCGGATCGTAACACAGTTCCTCGATCTTGCCGGCATCATGCAAAAACGCACCCATGATCAACAGGTCGGCATCCAGACGTTCGTAGTGCTGACCGGCGAACTCGGCCAGTTCCAAAACCGAAACGACGTGTTCCAGCAATCCGCCATGATACGCGTGATGGTTCTTGATACCGGCGGGCGCCTTGCAAAAGCGACTCATGAAGGCATCATCGTCCAAAAAGGCCTGACCGAGTTTGCGCAAATACACATTGCGAATCTGCCCGATGATTTCGCGCAAACGCTCCGCCAACTTTTCGATACGAGCCGGTGACATGGTCACAAAATGCGATTCGTCGACCTTGCTGGAATCCTCCGGATCAATTTCCTGGGCGATAATCTGCATGCCGCCGTTGTATAACTGCGAAGTGCCCTTCACACGTACAAAATCGCCATTGCTGAAGCTGTCGAATTGACGCTGATTGGCGTTCCACAGCATGGCGTTCAGCGAACCCGTTTTGTCGCTCAACCGCACTTGCAAATACAGCTGACCGGCGCGATTGGGCCGCAACTGTTTTTCCGAGGCCAGAAATACTTCATCAACGCCCTGGCCATCGGCCAGCTGGTTTACAAATGATCGCGACATGATTCATGACACACAGGTACGGGACAACTTCGCCATGACAGGCAAGGCAACGAATTCTAGGTTGTTCCAAATCCTGCTTCAATGCAACCTTGACAGCAGGCGAAAGGCCCGGTCCACGGAAAAGGGGGAGGCGACAGCGGGCTCGATAGCATCTGGCCAGCCTGGCTGCCTTTATTTGAAAATCACCACTCCATAATCAGGACCTCCGGGCGCGATCTGTCTCGATTGCCTTGCGACTAGCAGCTAGATTGGAAGCAGTCGCGAATTCCTGAATGTCAATTTTTTTGTGGGCTTGATCGCCCGAGTCGCGAGCAATCTGTGTTGCCTAAATTTCGATCAAAAAACAGGGATTTTGAATTCCACGCCCATCCCTATACCGATATCCCCCTGCTGATTGTCAGTGGCATGGGCCGTTCGGGGACAACGATCCTGCGTAATTGCGTGGCTAAACATCCGGAGATTGCCTGTCGCAACGCCGAGAGCAATTACATTCACGACCTGATGCAGTCCGCGGTCGCGCAGGAAGAGAAACCTGATCGAATGCCGGCCTTGCCCAT
>CAMYKF010000378.1 GCA_947258905.1 uncultured Pirellulaceae bacterium
GCCCGCGTTGCCGTGGAAGAACAACACCGTCGGGCGCCCGGGTTGCGGCCGGGCAAACCAGCTCGTCAGCTCGATGTTTGACGGCGTTGTGAGCGCGACCTCCTCGACCGCGTTCAACCCGACGTCTGCCGGCGCGACGCGCTCCAGCGACGGGATGTACATCATGTCGCGCTGCTTCGCGTACACGAACGCATTGAACGCGAAGTACACGGTAAGAAACGAGATCATGACGACTTTGAAGTTTCTCAACGCACAGGTCTCCGTACAATGGCGCAACAGGATAACCCTGTCATCGCGTTGCGTGAAAGCGCTTGATCATGAGCGGAAAGTTGGGATCAAGATTTGTCATTGGCCAATGCAAAGAATCCAACGGCGGCCCAGAGCCATGGTAGCCTCTATAGACGCAGGATCGGATCTCGATAGAAACGCGACACTGGGGTTCATAGATGTGAATACGAAGGCGATGCTACTAGCAGCTCTGTTCATCCTGCCGTTGGCCGGCGACGCTCATGCGGCGAAGTGCAAATTTGAAACAGAACAAGTCGATCATGTCGAATCCCGAAGGCTATGCCAACTTCGAGATTTACATGATCCCGGTTAACCGACGCGCCGAGCCGGTACGCATTACCTTCAGCGAAACTTTTGACGGATTCCCCACGTTCTCGCGCGACGGCGGGACGTTTTCCTGGACGTCCAATCGCGGCGACGGCAAGTCGCAGATCTTTACCGCTGACTGGAATCATGACGCCGCCATGGCCGCGCTGGGCGGGGCGGGCACTGCAGTTGCCAGTGACATCGATACTTCCGATGCCGAGGATGTGGCACGCGATTCGGTCTCCCGAACTTCCCCCGAATTCGTGCCCGAAGACATCCTGCGACACGTCGATTACCTGTGCCGACCGGAACTGGAAGGCCGCATGACCGGCAGCCGCGGCGAACGCATGGCTACCAGCTACGTGGCCGCCTATCTGGACAGCCTGGGATTTGTGCCAGCGGGTGATGTCGATCCCCAAACCGGCGAGGCAACCTGGTTCCAGGAGTTTGAGTTTCCAGCCGGCGCCCGCCTGGGCGAAAACAACGAATTGATGGTGGGCGACGACGCGGTTGCGCTGGATGATCACTGGCGACCCCTGACGTTTAGCGACACAGGCGAGTTTTCCAGCGACGTTGTGGCCTTTGCCGGCTACGGGATGATTGCGCCCGAAACCGAGAATCTCGGTGCCTACGATTCGTTCGTCCACCTGGACGTCACCGACAAATGGGTCATGGTATTTCGTTTCATGCCCGAAGACGTCACGCCGGAATGGCGACAGGAACGCAACTTCTACAGCCAATTGCGTGTCAAGGCTGCCAACGTGCGTGATCGCGGTGGCAAGGGGCTGTTAATTGTCAGCGGTCCCAATTCGCAGGTTAAGCAGCAAGTGATTCCGTTGTCGCGCGATTCGGCCCTGGGCAAGATCTCGATTCCCGTGATCAGCATTTCAGATGAACTCGCGCAACAAATCCTTTCCGCCGCCAAACCGGAACAGGACCTGCGTTGGTGGCAAACGGACCTGGACAAAGGTGAACAGAAAATCGGTTTCGATATTCCCAACATGACGATCACTGCCAACGTCGACGTGGAGCAACTGCGTGGCGTCGGGCGCAATGTGGTCGGGCGGTTGCAGTTTGGCGAGACTCCGCATGACGAGGCAGTCATCATTGGTGCCCATATTGACCATCTGGGCCGCGGCGGCGCAGGTTCGCTGGCTCGCGAAGACGAAGCCACACAAATCCACTACGGCGCCGATGATAATGCGTCAGGTGTCTCCGCCATGCTCGAAATCTCGCAATTCCTCGCCGCTCAAGAACGCGCGGGACGTATTACGTCCGGTCGGGACCTGGTGGTCGCTGGTTGGTCGGGAGAGGAACTGGGATTGCACGGCTCGGATCACTTTGTGGACCAGTGCATCGAGCAACTGGGACAAGAGGTGGAATTGCCAGCCGAAGAAGGCAAGGAACCGCGAACTATCAAATCCATCAACTCACGATACGTGGCCTATCTAAACATGGACATGGTGGGTCGATTTGACGGCAAGCTGGTGCTGCAGGGGCTCGGCTCCTCGGACTGGTGGTCAGGAGAAATCGAAAAGCGGAATCTGGTGACCGGCCTGCAACTCAAACAAAGCAAGGACACCAGTTTGCCGACCGATGCCACGGAGTTTTATCAGGCCGGTGTCCCGATCCTCGCCGCGTTCACGGGGTCTCACCAGGATTACCACACTCCCCGTGACACGCCGGACAAACTGAACTACGAGAAGGCCGCCGACATCGCGAAGTTGATGGGCCTGATCACCCGCTCGCTGATCACCGGCGACAGCCTGCCCGGTTATCAGGAGTACAAATCAGATGAACCGGCGATGCGGGTCGCCATGCGGGCTTCGCTGGGCACCAGCCCGGATTACACCGAGGAGGTGCAAGGAGTGATGCTCAAGAGCGTGCGTAGCAACTCACCGGCGGACAAGGCAGGAGTGCAGGGCGGTGACGTCGTCGTGGAACTGGCGGGACAGAAAGTCGAAAACGTTTACGACTACACCAACGCCATTGGAGCGCTGAAAGTCGGACAGGAAGTTACGATTGTGGTCATGCGTGACGGCGAGCGAGTGGAACTCGCGATTACTCCCGAGTCCAGTCAGTAACGCGTTTGTAACAGAGCGATGATCGGCTGGCAGCAGGAGCCGCAAGCTCCGTGAGCGACCGCCTGTATGAATATTGCAGGCTGGCAGGGCTCGTATGCGGCAAGCGGGAACTTTCCGATGCCCACACCGTCCAAGGCTGCAGCAAGACGACTCCGCTGCGTTTCACACAATTTCTCCACTTGCAAGGGTGAATCAAATGAGCCTGTTGTTTCAATGGATTATGTTGCTGCTGGTGCCCCTGATGATCAGTTGCAGTGAACTGGGCAACGGTGTTTCCGAAAATCGCGAGGATCTGATGGCAGCTACCGCCAGCAGTAACCAGTTCGCTTTGGACCTGTACCGCCGGTATCCAGCCGAGGGGAATCTGTTCTTCTCGCCGGCCAGCATCAGCACCACACTGGCCATGATTTACGCCGGAGCCGATGGCGAGACCCGCGCGGAGATGCAACAGGTATTGCACCTGCTGGAGGATGATGACGCGGTGCACGACGGATTCTCGGAACTGCTGCGGGCCCTTAACGACGCCGAGTCAGTCCAGCTTTCCGTGGCCAACCGGTTGTGGGCCCAGCACAGTTACACCTTCGCTCCTGGATTTCTCAGTCAGGTCAACGCCAGCTACGATGCCCCGGCTACACTCGTCGACTTCTCCCAGGTCCAGGCCGCGATGG
>CAMYKF010000379.1 GCA_947258905.1 uncultured Pirellulaceae bacterium
TGGCATTGCCCTGGTCAGTGGACAATACGGCTGCGGCAAGAACGGTTGCGGCATCGGTGGCAGGCTATGTGCCGGATGTCATGCCGGGCTGGCAGGTCGTCACGGATTAGGATTCGGATTCGGATTGGGCCAGGGTAATCACAACCCCTACGGCAGCATTCCGCACACGCCGGCGATTTACGGTGGCGGCGGAATGGGCCCGGGCGTTGCTGGTGCTCCGACCTATGCCTATCCGTACTACACGACTCGCGGCCCCCGCGATTTCCTGACCGATGGTTGTGGACCGCCTCCGGTTGGACCGGCCGGTACCGCACGCCGGTTGTGCCTGCCTTCGATCGGTTACTAAACCGCGAACAGGTTAATTACAGATCAAGCAACGGCCGGGCGGCACGATAGCCCCCGGCCGTTTTTTTCCGCGTCTGTGGTCCACGATCAGCCAACCAGTTCCAGCGTTTGCCACAGCGCAGGGTCTTCGCTAATTGGGAACTCGGGTCCAATGGCCAGCGTTTGCCAGCCCAGTTCGCGATCCACGACAGCCAGGTTAAAGCCGAGTTTGCGATGTTCGGCGGTGTCCCAGCCGTCGAGAGCACGCGCGGGAATGTGGGCACCAAGCGAATAGCCGCCATGCTTGATTTTTGAAACAACTTTGGGCGAAACCTGATTCATCGTGCGTGGATCATCTTTCGAGCGATTGATCTTCAGCATCGTGCCGATGGCCGCATCCCGTCGCGAACCACCACCGGTGGGAAGAAACAAAAACCAGTGACAAAAGCGGCTGGCGCGGTGCACGTTGTGGGTGTTTCGGGTATCGATCCAAACCTGCACGCCATCGCTCTCAACCAACTGGGTTTCGCGGCACCATACTGATTGCTGTTTGCCCGTAACATCAACGGTCAAAAACAGGCCATCAGCGGACCAGGCCATGCGCACATCTGCAAACGGTTGCCGGCCATCGAGGACACCAAACGTCGGCAAGCGGCAGGCGTCGCCGAGTGTGATGCCTGAACTGGCGTTCCATGTTGCATCGACGGTGTGACAGGGCACCTCGAACCGGTACAGCATGGTTGGCGGAATGAGTTGTTCTTCGGTGGCTGACATATTCGGCTCCAGATGCCGGTTTCCGTTACGCTGACAAAAGTCCCAGGTGTTCCTGCAGGAATTCTTCCAACTGGCCCGACTGTACTTCGTCGATCGTCTTGAATGACATGCGAATGACATCGCGTTGTTCGTCGACCGACTTGACGACCGGTTCGTGGCCGATATCCGCGATGCGTCCCAGCGGCACGCCACCGGATGGACCGGTCAGGTGCAGCCAAACGGCATCGCACTTCTTGGTCTGGATGCTGGCCCACGGTTCCTTTTGGTCCGGCACGAATACGTGCACGACCTGTTTGTTGTTCCACAGGAACTGGCTTTCGGGCGCGGTCTTTTGCAGTAATTCCTGCAGCACTTCCAGCACCTCGATATCCCAGTGCACTTTTTTGCCGGGCGGGAATCCCTTCCGCAGAAAGTGCCACTTCTGTCCAAGCCTGGTCCACGGCATGTGATCGTCGATACGCATTTCGATGCGTTTCTCCTTTTCCAGGAAGCCGTCCATCGCGGTGTCGAGGAATTCCCAGAACTCGGGCGTATCAATTTCCTGCAGTGTGTACGCGTGGATTTCGATTTCCTGCCAGGCACCGCGGTGGTTGGACACGCGGACCCGTGGCTTGTTGCCATAGATTGGCAAGTCATCCATTTCGTTTGGTGTGGGCAGCTGGATCTTTTCCTGTAGTTCGGCGCGTTTGAAAGTTCCCTTGCGACAACGGAATTTCAGTTTCAGCAACCAGGTCTCGCCCGTCAGCCCGTGAAAGAACCAACCGTTTTTCTTTTTTACGGCAGGAATTTCCACAACGGTTCGTGCGTTCCAGTCGGTTTCGCCGAAGCCGCCGCGTTGTTCAATCTTGTCCACGATACGCGCCAGTACCTCGCCGTCCCATTTAACGGGTTTGCCGTTGCGACCGACACGAGTTCTGGTGTGCCAGGTCCGACCGTCCGCTTCCCACGGCATTTTGGCATCGCGTCCAATTTGATCGAGGTCCATTTGCTCATCGGGCGGCGACGGTAATTCGGCCGGCTTGTACTCGGGTCGCTTCTTGTAGGGTCCGGCCTCGAGCACCTCGGCGAGAGCCAGGCCGGTATGACTGGGCAGGTTCGTTTTCGATTTGCGTTTGGCTGCCGCGACTTTTTGCGCGTGGGCCACCACGTCCTCCGGCGTTCCGGCAACCACGACCTGGCCACCATCACGCCCGGCTTCGGGGCCCAGGTCGATCACCCAGTCCGCCGACTTGATAACGTCCATGTTGTGTTCGATGAGGATTACCGTGTTGCCAATATCAACCAGGCGATGCAACACCTGCAACAGCCTGGCCAGATCATCGAAGTGCAAGCCGGTGGTCGGTTCGTCCAGCAAATACAGCGTGTTGCCGGTATCCGGCCGCGCCAGTTCCGCGGCCAGCTTGACTCGTTGAGATTCGCCACCGGACAGCGTCGGCGCCGGTTGTCCCAGCGTCAGATAATCGAGTCCCACGTCGCACAGTGTTTGCAGGATCCGCGCGATCTTGGGAATGTTGGCAAACAACTGAACGGCCCGAGCACACGTCATTTCCAGCACGTCGTTGATGGACTGGCCATGAAACGTAACGCCCAAAGTCTCTTCGTTGTAGCGCCGGCCGTTGCAGGCCTCGCACGTCACCCAGACGTCGGGCAGGAAATGCATTTCGATACAAATCTGGCCATTGCCAGCGCATTTTTCACAGCGACCACCGGGCACATTGAAACTGAAACGCCGTTGCGTGAACCCGCGTAGCCGCGATTCAGGCAGTTGGGCGAACAAGGTTCGAACTACATCGAACGCGCCGGTATAAGTTGCAGGATTGGAAGTCGGCGTGTTGCCGATCGGTTGCTGGTCGACGCGAATCACTTTGTCGATGTACTGCACACCGCGGATTTCGTCGTGAGCACCCGGGGTCAGCGATGCCCGATGCAGGCGGCTGGCCAGAGTGTTGTACAGGATTTCATTAATCAGCGAACTCTTGCCACATCCGCTGGGGCCAGTAACAGCCGTCAGCGTTTGCAGCGGAAATCGCACGTCGATCGATTTCAGGTTGTTTTGGCGAGCACCGATGATCTCCAGAGCCCGCGCCTCGACGGGCGTCTTCGCGGATTTCTTGCTGCGTGTTTTACCCTGACCCGGGGCGAAGCCTGGTCGCCGGTTGTTGGGAATCGGAATCGACTTCCTGCCGTTGAGGTAGGGACCGGTCACCGAAGCCCGTTTGCGCGACACCTGATCGACAGTCCCCTGAGCCACAATCCGACCGCCCTGCGACCCGGCACCCGGACCGAAATCACACACGGAGTCCGATTGAGCAATCACTTCGCGATCATGTTCCACGACCAGCAGGGTGTTGCCGAGATCACGCAGTCGATGCAGGGCCGAGATCAACCTCGTGTTGTCACGCGGGTGCAGACCGATCGTGGGTTCGTCCAGCACGTACAGCACGCCGCACAAACCGCTGCCGAGTTGCCCGGCCAGGCGAATCCGCTGCGCCTCGCCATTGGATAAAGTCGTAGCGGTACGGGACAGCGTCAGATAACTGAGGCCCACATCAATGAGGAACTCGACTCGATTCTGGATTTCGCGAATGACTTCGCCGGCGATTTTCCGTTCCCGTTGATCGAGTTTCCAGTTGTCGATTTCGGTTTGCAGCAGGCCCAAAGGCAAGCGGCACAGCCCGTCAATGGTCAGATCTCGAAACCGCATGGCGTCCGCGTCATCACGCAGGCGACTGCCACCGCAAATGCCGCATTCCACGGTATCGATCAGCGATTGCAGTCGGCCGCGCAGACTGGCCGATTGCCGCGATGCGGCGGCCAGGGCCGGGTACAGTCCCTGATACTGGAACTTGAACTCGCAGCCGCCCGGCGGTACCGACAGTTGGGAAGACGATTCGGACACCTTTGCGGTCAACCAGCGATCGCCGGTGCCGTAAAAGACCATGCGGCGGGCTCGCGCATCGAGTTGTTCAAACGGGGTATCGACTGGCAAACCGGCTTGCTGTTGCAACGCCTCCAGCATCGCACTGGCAATGGCGTCACCGGAGTTGGGCCAGATGTTGATCGCTCCCTCGCGCAGCGTCATCTGGGAGCCGTGCATCAAGGCTTCCGGGTTGGCGCCAATTTGCGTGCCGATGCCTTCGCATTCCCGGCACCAGCCGAGTGAGCTGTTGAACGAAAAGTTGTGCGGCGAAAGTGTTTCAAAACTGCGACCGCAGGCATCGCAGGCCAGATGCTGGCTGTGCTGGACGACGAGCCAGTCCTTTTCCGGTTTTTCATCGTCGGGCCAGGCCAGGCGGATCAGGCCACGACCCAGAGTCAGCGCGGATTCCACACTGTCGGCAATTCGTGAACGCGATTTCTTGTTTACCGAAATCCGATCGACCACGACATCGACTTCGTGGCGACGTCGCCGGTCGATAGCCGGTGCGTCGTCGATGGCATAGGTCTGTCCGTCGATGCGAAGTCGAATGAAACCCTCGGCGCGGATTTCGTCGATGAGCGACGCCCAGGTTTGCGAACCGTCGATGGTCAGCGGGGCCATCAGCAGCAGTTTTTGACCGCTCGGGTGATCCATCACCTTGTCCACGACCTGATCGAGTGTCCGGGTTCCGATAGGCTGGTCGCAATCCGGGCAATACGGCGTGCCCAGCCGCGAGTACAAAATGCGCAGGTAGTCGTAGACTTCGGTTACGGTGCCGACGGTGCTGCGCGGTGTACTGCCAAAGTTCTTTTGTTCGATGGCAATCGCCGGCGACAGTCCTTCGATGTGTTCGAGACGCGGCTTCTGCATCTGATTAACGAACTGCCTCGCATACGAGCTGAGGCTTTCCACATAGCGACGCTGGCCTTCGGCATAAATCGTATCCATGGCCAGTGAACTTTTGCCGCTGCCGCTGGGGCCGCAGAACACCGTCATTTGCTCGCGGTCAATTTGCACATCGACGCTTTGCAAATTGTGTTGCGCCGCGCCGCGGACATCGATTTTGGTGGCTTCGCGGGGAGCCGCCTTGTTCCGCTTTCGTTTTTTGGCTGGCGAGGTGGCGCGGCCGTTCGTTTTGCCCAACGCTTTGGCCAGCGCCCGGCCGGTGTGGGAGTTCTTGTTCCCCGCAATTTTTTCCGGCGGTCCCTGATCGACGATCGTGCCGCCGCCAGCTCCGCCCTCGGGTCCCAGATCGATAAGCCAGTCCGCCGTCTTGATCACGTCCATGTTGTGCTCGACCACCAGCACGGTGTTTCCCGCGTTGACAAAATCTCGCAGCACTTTTAGCAACAGCTGGATATCGGCAAAGTGCAAACCGGTAGTTGGTTCATCCAGCAGATAAAACGTGTTACCGGTACTCTTTTTTGTCAGCTCCCGTGCCAGTTTGATACGTTGGGCTTCGCCACCGGACAAGGTAGGCGATGGCTGTCCGATCTTGAGATAGTCAAGGCCCACATCGTGCAGCGTTTGCAGCTTGTTGAAAACCTTGGGGATATTCTCAAAGACACGCAGCCCTTCCTGCACGTCCATTTCCAGCACGTCGGCAATCGAATAGTCCTTGAATTTGACTTGCAGCGTCTCGCGATCAAATCGCTTGCCCTCGCAAACCGGGCAAGTCACCCAGACGTCGGCCAGAAAGTCCATTTCCAGGCGGTTGGATCCGTTGCCTTCGCAGGCCTCGCAACGTCCGGCCTTGACGTTAAAACTGAAACGGCCCGGCGCGAACCCGCGTCGTTTGGCTTCCGGCATTTGCGTGAACAACTTGCGGATCTCGTCAAACACCTTGATGTAGGTGCCCGGATTGGAACGCGGCGTGCGGCCAATGGGCGACTGGTCGATGGCGATCATCTTGTCCAGCAGGTCAACGCCCTCGATGGCATCGTGCAGGCCGGGTTCGCCGATGCCCCGGTTCAGGTCTTCGCGGAGAGATTCGACCAGGATGTCGTTTACCAGCGAGCTTTTGCCGCTGCCGGAAACGCCCGTGATGCAGGTGAATGTTCCCAGCGGGATGGAGACGTCAATGTTCTTCAGGTTGTTCTGACGCGCGCCGAGTATTTTCAACTGACGCTCAGGATTAACGGGCCGACGTTGTTCCGGAATTTCGATACTGAGTTCACCGGCCAGGTATTTGCCGGTGACGCTTCTTTCGGCGGTGGCAATCCTGGCTGCCGGACCCTGAGCCACCACTTCGCCGCCGCGGACCCCCGGGCCCGGGCCAAAATCGATCATGTGGTCGGCGGCCCGCATCGTGTCTTCATCGTGCTCGACGACCAGCACCGTGTTGCCCTGGTCACGCAAATGCTGCAGCGTGGAGATCAAACGATCGTTGTCCCGCGCATGCAATCCAATCGAGGGTTCGTCGAGGATGTACAGGACGCCCACCAGTCCGGAGCCAATCTGGCTGGCCAGCCGAATCCGCTGACTCTCACCGCCGGACAACGTGGGGGCGGTTCGGTCGAGCGTCAGGTAATCGAGGCCCACGTTGAGCAGGAATCCGAGCCGGTTGCGAATTTCCCGAAGCGCATCCCCGGCAATCAGCTGGCCCGTCTCATCCAACACCAGTTCCGAGAAGAACTCGCGCGCATCGGTCACTGCGAGGTTGCAGATTTCAGGCAGGGACCGCAGCGGTGCATCGGCGAATTGGGGACTGGCCGATTCCAGCCGCACGTGGCACGCCTGGCGGTTCAGCCGCTCGCCGTCGCAGGATCCGCAACGGATCGTGTTCATGTAGGCTTCCAGCTGGCGGCGTTTAGGCGCGCTGCGGGCGTTGCGATAACGACCATTGAGTTCGGGAATGATGCCCTCGAATTGACCGCCGTATTTCATCGGTGACTGGCCGCCTCGCCACGTGAATGTGATGTGCATGTCACCGGTGCCGTACAACAACAGTTGCTGCAGCGGCCGGCCCAGTTCGGACCATGGCGATTCCAGCATGGTGCCCGGCTCCAATTCCTGTTTGCGCTCAATCGTTTCGGCCACGCCCTGGTAAATGTGCCGACGCCAGCGCCCCAGGTCGGACCACTTGCCCAGCAGTTCGACGGCGCCTTTCTTGAACGACCTGGCAGGATCGGGAATCAGCAGATCGGGATCAAAGGAGTACAAATGCCCCAGACCAGCGCATTCATTGCACATGCCTTGCGGGCTGTTGAAGCTGAACAGTTGCGGAGTCGGTGGCTGAAAGCTGATGCCACAAGGCGAACAGGCATAGTCGACCGAGAAGATCCGATCACCGGAAGTGGACTTTTTTTTGCGGCGACGAGACTTGTCCTGTCCATTACCGGATTTTTGTTCGCCGGACGATGACCGGGCGGACCGGGCACGTTCGTCATCGATGGCGATCGTCAGGTTGCCATTGCCGATCTTGAGCGCCGATTCCACGGCCTCACCGAGCCGTCCACGGATGCCCGATCCGACTTGCAAACGATCCACGACCACTTCGATGTCGTGACGCATTTGCCGGTCGAGATTGATTTCGCTGGATAGCGAGCGGATTTCTCCGTTGACGCGGACGCGAATAAAGCCTTGCTTGAGCAAGTCCTCGAACAGGTCCTTGTGCTCGCCCTTTTGCGCACGGATCAGCGGAGCGAGCACAGCGAATTCAGTGCCCGCTTCCATTTGCATGATCTGCGCGATGATCTGATCGGTGGTCTGCGCCGTGATCGGATGGTTGCAACGCGGGCAGAATCCCTGACCGACCCGCGCAAACAGTACACGCAGGTAGTCATAGATTTCGGTGATCGTGCCGACGGTGCTGCGCGGATTGTTGCCGGAACTTTTCTGCGAAATGGAGATCGACGGGCTGAGTCCGGTGATCAGGTCGACATCGGGCTTGGGCATTTGCCCGAGAAATTGTCGGGCGAAACTGGAGAGGCTTTCCACGTAACGCCGCTGGCCTTCGGCGTACACGGTATCAAAGGCCAGTGAACTCTTGCCGCTGCCCGAGACTCCGGTCAGGCAGATCAGCTGATTGCGGGGCAGGACCAGGTCAACGTCGCAAAGGTTATGTTCGCGAGCTCCCTTGATAACGATGTCAGATACCGGCATGGGGCGTTTTCAGGCTGCAATCCGTGCGAAACTCGGAAATTCCGAAATGAAGGGCAAACTTTCCAGTCTAGGATTTGGCCGCCGCATGCCATAGGGGATTTCCTGGATCGGGATTTATGCAGCTGCCGAGGCTGGAATCGCGAATTCCAAATGTCACGGTCCGGTTGTACGGCCCCAATTCTGAGTATTTGTGAAGCTACGGCGAATTTTTCGGTTAGCCAGTTGATTTTTTGACGGATCGTCAAAAAATGGAGTCATGGCAACCGTCACCCGAAAACAACGCGAAATCCTGGATCGCCAGCAACAAGTGCTCAAGGTGGCCAGGCAAATCTTCCGCCAACGCGGCTATTTGGGACTAAATATGGATCGCGTGGCCCATGAGATGAATGTCGCCAAGGGGACGATTTACCAGCATTACAAAAACAAGGAAGAGATCATTCTCGCCCTGGCGGTCGAGACGCTGGACAAACGCACCGCGATGTTCGAACAGGCCTGTTTGTTTCGCGGCAAGCCTCGTGAGCGCATGGCGGCGATCGGCTGTGCTGCCGAGTTGTTTGTAATTCGCTTTCCCGACCATTTTGAGCTGGAGAAAGTACTTAGCTGCAGCTCAATTATTGAGAAGACCAGTGAAAACATGCAGCTTGCCAAAACGGCGGCCGAGTTGAAGTGCATCAATCTGGTGGCCGGCATTGTGCGAGACGCCGTGGCTTCGGGTGATCTGGAACTGCCGTCGGAGGTTTCGCCGGATCAGGTGGTATTTGGATTATGGTCGTCGACCTACGGCGGTTACTCGATCATGGGCTGCGACGATACGCTCCGCCAAATGGGTATCGATAACGGATTCAAGATGGTGCGAGATATCAACAACCGGCTGCTGGACGGATTCGGCTGGCGACCCTTGTCGACGGAATTCGACTACGACGAGACCTATGAACGGGCGCAGCGCGAAATCTTTGCTGGATGACCCGGCGCGAACTGACGGAAACCAGGCAAAAAATTTTGGAATGAATTTGACGAGTCGTCAGAAATTGCTGGGCAGCCTGGTCTTTGGCCTGATCCTTGTGGTCAGCGCCGTGGTGATGATCAGTCACCCCGGCGTACCGGGTTTGGGTCGGGACGACGCGGAAACCGGGCAGCGACCTCCCATTCCCGAATTGCCTGCCCTGCAATTGCATGAACAGTCAGGGTACTTGCGTCGTGTTGCACATAGCGGCACTGTCCATCCGAGACGACGAACCATGGTGGCGTTTCAACGTGCCGGTACGGTTGAGGAGTTGTTGGTCGACGAAGGCGACCAGGTCGATGGAAAAGCGGACTTGGCGCGGCTTGATCGTCGCCAGCTGGATGCCCGATGGGAATCGCTGGCAGCGCGACTGGCCCAGGCCAATTCGGTGCTTGCCGAGTTACGCAAGGGACCGCGTGCCGAGGACATCGAAACCGCCCGGGCCACGGTGACCGACCTCAAACAACAGCTCAAGGGCCAGGAATTGCGGCTGGAACGCAGTGAATCACTGCTGGAATCCAATTCGATCCCGCGTCAGGAATACGAGCGCGAGTTATATGCCAAGGGGGCTTTGGAGGCGCGATTGCAGGCTGCGCAAAGCCAGCTGGACGAATTGCTGGCCGGGACGCGACGTGAACAGATTGAAGCCCAGGAAGCGCTGGTGCGCGGCATTGAGGCTGAGCAAAAAATGCTCAAGCATGATCTGGAAGACTGTCTGCTGCAGGCACCGTTTCCGGGCATGATCATTGCCCGGTACATCGACGAAGGCACCGTGGTGGACGCGGGGACACCGGTGTTCGAAATCATCGACGACCGCAACCTGGAAGTGCATGTGGGAGTCCCGTTGCGGACTGCGGAACAACTGCAACCGGGCCAGCCGTATGCCATTCGTGCGGGGGATCGTACGGTCGAGGGTACGTTGCGCAGTGTCCTGCCGATGGTGGAATCGGGAACGCGAACACGCAAGGCAATCTTTGACGTTACGCTGGACACCGGTTCGGGGTCGGTTCTGATTGCCGGACAGCTGGCGCGGGTTGATTTGAAGGAGCGGGTGGACGAGCCCGGATTCTGGATCCCGGTGTCGGCCCTGACGGCTGACCATAGCGGATTGTGGAGTTGTTTTGTGCTGGAGCCAGGTACTGCGGATGCAAACCGTGGCAGTGCCAGAAAGCAGAGCGTGGAAATCCTTCACCAGCAGGACGAGGGTGTCTTTGTTCGCGGGACATTGCAGGACGGTCAGTTGCTGGTGGCCGATGGCATCCAGCGCATCGTTGCTGATCAGGAAATCAAGGTGAAGGTCGACCTCGAGTTGACAGAGTCCGGCGAAACCACGGCTTCCAGACCGCTGGAACGGTAACGGCACATGTACGATCTGTTTTACCGAAACCGGCGGTTGCTGATCCTCGCAATTGTGTTGATCATTGTTACAGGGTTGTCGTCGATCTATGTGCTGCCCCGCCTCGAGGATCCGATCCTCAAGCAGCGAGCGGCGTTGATCCACACCAGTTTCCCGGGCGCCAATGCCGTGCGTGTGGAATCCCTGGTGACCGAAGTGCTGGAAGATGCGCTGAAGGAAATCGAGGAAATCCGCATGATCCGGTCGGCGTCGCGAGCCGAATTATCCACGATCACGATGGAATTGCACGACCATGTCTTCGATGTGGAAACGGTGTGGTCGCGGGTGCGGGACAAAATCAGCGACGCGGAGCCATTGATGCCCGAGGGCGTGCATGCTCCGCAGTTCGTCGATCTGAAATTCACGGCCTATGCCGCACTGTTTTCGCTCGGCTGGGAAGGGACCGGTCCGGTCAACGAGGCCATTCTCGGACGCTACGCCGAGTTGCTTGAGCAGCAAATGCGGACCATGTCCGGCACCGACGACATCGATTTATTCGGCATGCCCGCCGAGGAAATCGTGATTGAAGTCGATCAACAGCAAATCAGCGATATGCAACTGACGGCCGCCGACATTGCCGTTGCGGTAGGTTCCAGCGATGCCAAGGTATCGGCCGGCGGTGTGCGGAGCGACACCAGTGACATCGTCGTGGAAGTTGACAGCGAGTTCGAATCGCTGCAGCGAATTGCTGAGACCCCGATCAAAAACAATGCCGCGGGCACCGTCGTCTCACTGGGCGATATTGCCACGATTCGCAAATCGGTCGTGGATCCGCCGGCTTCCCGCACGCTGGTTGATGGCAGACAGGCGGTGGTGTTGGGATGCTTTATTCAGCCCGATGTTCGGATCGATTGGTGGACGGCCGACATCCTGCAACTGGTCGATGAATTCCGCCAGCAACTGCCGGATGGTTTCCAGCTCAAGACCGTGTTCCTGCAGGATCGTTATGTAACGCAACGGCTGAGCCAGTTAATGATCAATCTGGGACTGGGAGCATCGGCGGTGACGCTGGTGATTCTGTTCATGATGGGTTGGAAAAGTGCGATCATTATCGGATCGGCACTGCCCCTGGCCGGTCTGATGGTACTGGGAGGATTGCGTTTGCTGTCGATCCCGCTGCACCAGATGTCGATTACGGGGTTGATCATTGCGCTGGGATTGCTGATCGACAACGCCATTGTGGTCGTGGACGAAATGCGGCACCGGCTGGAGCAGGGGTTGCGTCCGTCGCGGGCGATTGCCGAAACGGTGCGACATCTGGCCGTACCCTTGCTGGGTTCGACCTTTACGACGTGTCTGGCGTTTGCGCCGCTGGCATTGATGCCCGGTCCGGCGGGCGAGTTTGTCGGGGCGATTGGCATCAGCGTTATTCTGGCCGTCACGAGCAGTCTGTTCCTGTCGATGACGATCATTCCGGCGCTGGTCGCACTTATGCAGCACAACCTTGTCATGGGTCCGGAGAAAGGATTGCTCACGCACGGCTTTGGCAACAAGCAGATGTATGGCATCTACCAGCAGTCGCTGGAATTTCTGTTTCGTCGCCCGTTGTTGGGGTTGAGCCTGGGCGTGATCCTGCCGGTCCTCGGTTTTCTGGGCGCGTCCCAGTTGCCTGAGCAGTTCTTTCCGCCGTCGGATCGCGACCAGTTTCAGGTCAAGATGCAATTGCCGCCCCGAGCCTCCATCCATGCCACAATTGCCGATGCCCGGCTGGCCCGTCAGGTAGCATTGCAGAACCCGGAAATCGAGCGGATGCACTGGTTTGTCGGCGAAAGTGCACCGGCATTTTATTACAACATGTTACCAGTTCGTGCGGCGATGCCCAATTATGCACAGGCCTTTGTGCAGTCAGCCCCCGGTGTGGATGTGGCAGCGACCGTGCGCAAGTTGCAGGTCGATTTGCAACAGGTGTTGCCGGGTGCCCAGGTCACGGTCAGGCAACTGGAACAGGGTCCGCCGGTTGACGCTCCGATCATGATCCGCGTGTTCGGCTCGGACCTGGTCCAACTACGGCAGATCGGTGAACAACTGCGTTTGATCCTTGCCGATATCCCCGACGTGGTGACGACGGTTTCCGATGTAGGCAGTTCAACCAGCAAACTCAGTTTGACCGTTGATGAGGATGAAGCGCGGCTGACGGGTTTGACGCATCTGGATATTGCCGGACAGCTGCGTACGGCGCTGGATGGCGAGGTTGGTGGTTCGCTGGTCGAAGGCACCGAAGTTCTGCCGGTACGCATCAAGCTGAAGGGTGAGCAGCGGACCAGCAGTCGCGGACTCGATTCCTTCGAACTTGTGGCCGGCTCCGGCGTCATGGGCTCGCTGGACAAGGTGCCCGTGGACGCCATCGCCGACTGGCATTTGATTCCTGGCAACCGCTCGATTGAACGCGTCAACGGATTTCGCATGAACGAGATTCAGGTGTACGTGCGTGCCGGTGTGCTGGCCAGCAAGGTGTTGGGCGAGTTCCGACAGCGGCTGCAGGAAATGGACTTCCAGACACCGCCCGGCTACACGATCGACTTTGCCGGCGAATCGGCCGAACGAAATCGGGCGGTGGGAAATTTGCTGGCAAGTGCCGGCGTGCTGGCGGTGCTGATGGTGGCAGGTCTGGTCCTTTCGTTTCAGTCATTCCGGCTGGCCGGACTGATCGGAGTCGTAGGTGCGTTGTCGGTGGGGCTGGGTCTGTTTGCGCTGTGGTGGTTTGAGTTTCCATTCGGGTTCATGGCGATCGTGGGGATCATGGGACTGGTCGGTGTGGCCATCAACGATTCGATTGTGGTGATGGCGGCGATCCGCAAGAACGCGGCGGCCGCCGCCGGGGATCCGCAAGCGATGAGCCGGGTGGTCTTCCGATCGACCAGGCACGTGCTCAGCACGACCTTGACCACGATTGCCGGATTTATGCCCCTGATACTCGCCGGCGGGGGCTTTTGGCCACCTTTGGCGATTGCCATTGCCGGAGGCGTTGCTGGTGCAACCATACTGGCGTTGTATTTCGTGCCAGCGGCCTGGCTGTACCTGTTCCGCCGACGCGGACTTGAGACGATTCCGTTCCAGATGGAACCGGATCAGGTTTGAGGGTTATAGGCAGCCGGTTGGATGCTTCGTGATTGTGCCGACGCCAGGTCTGGAAAAACGGCAAGAGTCGACCCGAAACGCCGAAAATACCGGTAACGGACGATTGCCGTCAAATCAGTCCGGCTTTTGGGCGGTGAGTTATTAACGTGAGCCGCATTTAGCTTTATCATAGAGCCGTCTTGAGACACGGAATGCTTATGTGGGTTCGAAAGCGAATAGAAGTTTCGCCGCTTGATCTGGCCAATGGGCTGGGTTATTGCGTCATGCCAGGTGATCGCCAGACGACCATGCAGCAGATCGCTGAATGGTGGCAGTCGGATCATGCGCTGGTTTGCCTGAGTGTGCGCAGCGGGTTCGATCTGTTGTTGCACAGTTCCGGCTGGCCGCGTGGCAGCGAGATCATCATGTCCGCCTTGACGATCCCCGACATGCCCCGCATCGTTCACGAAAACGGTATGGTCCCGGTTGGGGTCGACATCGACCTGCAAACCATGACGCCGGATGTGGAAGAGATTCGTCGGCGGATCAATCCCCGTACCCGGGCCATCGTGGTGGCTCATTTGCTGGGTGGGCTGTGCGACATTGGTCCGATTCTGGAACTGGCCCGCCAGCATGATTTGCTGGTGATCGAGGATTGTGCCCAGGCATTTGTGGGCTGCGGATACCAGGGCGATCCGTCAGCCGATGTTTCCATGTTCAGTTTTGGTCCTATCAAGACCAACACGGCACTGGGCGGAGCGGTGATGCATGTTCGCCAGCCGGTGTTGCTGGAGCAAATGCGTCGAGGCCACGACCAGTGGCGATATCAAACGCGTTTGACCTTTGGCCGGCGTATCATGAAGTACGGCTTTGTCAAAGCGATCTCAACCGGTCCTGTTTGCGGTGGTATTTACCGGTTCCTGAAACTGTTCGGACGCAATCACGACGGCGTGGCCAGTTCGATGGCTCGGGGTTTTGCCGGACCGCGGTTTTTTGACAAGATCCGCCGCCAGCCCTCCATGCCCTTGTTGAGACTGTTGCATTACAAACTTGGCAACTTCGATTCTTCCAGCACCGATCATCGCAGCGAACTGGGCCAAAGGTTTGCCGAATCGGCTGGTGAAGGGGTGTATGTGCTGGGATTGGAAATGCAACGTCAGACGTTTTGGGTGTTGGCAATCCTCGTCGAGGAACCCCGGTCCCTGGTGCGCAAGCTGTGGGATTCGGGTTTTGATGCTTCGAACAGTTGCAGTCTGCATGCGATTTTCGACGATGAGGATGCGGTAGCTGCCAGGATTCTGCAGCATATCGTGTTTCTCCCCCTGCATTCGGGCATGCCCGAGAGCGAAGTGCTGCGGATGGCCGAGTTGGTACGAAACGCTTCAACGCAAATACCGTTGTTTGCCGAGGCCGGTCAGGCGGCGCAAAGCGACCTGCCAGCCGCTCGGGGAACCCCTCAGGTCGTTGCCAAGCCCCATTACGAGGAAGCTTCGTTGGCCGAACCTGTCACTCGATAAAGGCCACCAAATGTCGAATCGTTCCCGGCAAAATCCGCCCGGGACGATCACGGTTATCTGGCCGTCGCGCTCGCGGTTTGGAATGTGTCGGGCGTAGCGAGGCCCCCTCATGCAGCCCGGCGGGCGAGACAATTGGATTCGGTCGTGTATAATCGAGCGGAGTCAAGCCAGTTCTGGCGCAAGCACGGCTCTGCCCGACCACTGCTTTCGGGCCCCGGTGGCCGCAACCGGTGAATTCAGCGAA
>CAMYKF010000380.1 GCA_947258905.1 uncultured Pirellulaceae bacterium
CCGCAAGGTCACAATCACTGTCGTCGACGAGGGGCAGCCAGTGTCCGGCGCCGGGCTGAGTATCCGAGATGGATCGATTGGGAACCAGACTCATACCACCGACACGCAGGGTCAGTGCGTGATCAGCATGCCGGTGGAAGAAAAAGTGTTTGCCATTGGTGCGTGGTCGAACGACCGCCGTATTGGCGCTTGCGCGCGACCGGGTCGCGGTTTTGATCGCACCGCCAGTTCCTACCGCATTGAGTTGGAGCCATGTCGCTCGCAGCAAATTCGCATCGTGGACCGAGCGGGAGCACCGGTCAGCGGATTACCGGTTCGCCTGACCATTTTTAACAAGGACGATGATCAGCCGTACAGCTCTGACAAGACAATCGTAGTTGGCGATGATGCGGGAGAAGCAGTCCTGGCATGGTTTCCGGATTGGCCCGAGTGCCGTTGTTACGGCTCAAGCGATGACAAGAGCTGGACATTTGACAACGCGGAATTCGACGGCGACCGGCTGATTGTAACGATGGCAAAAACATCGCTGGATAATCGGAGGGTCGTACAGGGGCAATTGGAACTGCCCGAAGGTGACCCCGGCGGGTTTCTTGTCAAGTTTCTGTCATTCCAGGCCGAGATCGAAAATCGAGTCGATGTCGTGGAATCCCGGGTTGATCATCAGGGGCGCTTTACGGCGACGGTATTGCCGGGATCGACCTATTCGGTTGTTATCAACGATTCCCGCCTGGTCAGCAAACCGTGGAGCGGAGTGGTCTTCGACCCGGAGACCGGGAAAGTAAACACGCCCGAGTTGCTGGCAAAGCCCGGCCATCCGGTCGAAGTGATCGCCACGATTGGCAGTGAAAACCAACCCTACGCCAGACTTGGTGTGTCGCTTGTTACGCCGTACATTTTCCGTTACCAGAAAAATGGCGAGGCCAGACAGGGCTCCGGAGGCCGCAACTGGTATGTGTATACGGACGACGACGGTCGCGCGAAAACGTGGGCGGCTGCCGGAGCACTTGAGGCCAACGTGTACACCGAAGAATGGCGCACCGAAACGCGGACGGAAGTGAAATCAGGTGAAACGACTATCTTGCGTATTCACCGGGAATCGACCGGCAAACGCGTGGTAAACGGCCGCATCGTGCCACCACCGGATTTCACCGGAACGTTGCAAGGCAGCCGGGTTCAGGTGTTTTGCATCGATGGCAAGTCCAGGGGGCAGGCGGAGGTAGTGGTGGATGAAGCTGGCAAGTTTGCCGTTGAATTGCCGGGTGACCTATGGGCCGTGTTTGCGAGTAGCATCGATAACCAGTACTTCGCTTCAACGATTGTCGAGGAGTCCGAACAGCCAGTGATTGAGTTGACGCTGTGCGCCGCACGCAAGCACCGCGGCCGTTTGCTGGGTGAGGACGGTCAGCCGTTACCAGGTGAATCATTGAGACTGACTGCACGCATCGGCGATGACTCCCTGTTGGGCGGTGGCTTTCGCACCGTTTTTGATGTGGGAGAGTTCATGGCCACGACCGATAACGATGGCTATTTCGAGTTCTCGGGAGTGCCAGTTGAGACGCCTCTGGTCCTGAGGACCGCGCCTGATGACGGGTCGCAGGAAACCTGGCTGGGGAAACGCTTTCTGTTTCGCGACGATCTGTCACGTCCTCTGGATGCGGTAAGGCTGGGAACGGCAACGGCGGGTGCCGATCCGGTGCCGTTGCGGCAAAGACTGCAAAGCAACTTGCTGGATAGCAAGTTCATTCATGCCCGTTCGTTGGTGCTGATCTCCGATACCGATGAGGCGACTGTTTCGTTTGTGCGCAACAGCGTCCTTGACTACGACGCCAATCCAGCCGTGCTGGAATACCTTCCTTTCTGGATCGATGGTCCCAAAACGCTGGAAAAGCCCGATTCGCAAGCCCTATTCGAGGCACACAAATGGACTGCACCGCAAAACGGCCAGGTGATTCTCATTGTGCTGGAACCCGATGGCAGCGAAGTGGCCCGCACAACGGCGGACATCAACTCAGGGGATGCTGCAGCAGGAGTAGCCGAGTTCAGTCGCGAACATAAGCCGGCAGCGGTCGATGCGAAAGCTGTCTTTGCGGACACGTTGGAACTAGCGGAGCAAACGGGCCGCCGGGTGTGGGCTGTGAACAGCCAGACCCGCTGTGGACCCTGTTTTCGGTTTGCCCGCTGGTGGCACGAGCATCGCGACTTGCTGGAAAAGGACTACATTCTGTTCAAGGTGGATGATGTTCGCGACGAACACGGTGTCGAGGTCGCACGCACCATGTTGCGGGGCGAACATCACGGTATTCCGTTTCATGTTGTGTTTGATAGTACCGGTGAATACCTGATCAATAGCGCCGGTCCGCTGGGAAATTTCGGCCACCCGAGCAGCTATGAAGGCCGATATCACTTGCGAGAGATGCTGAGCACCACGTCAACACGATTAACCAGTGAGGAGATCGATCAGCTGGTCGACAGTCTTAAACCATAGTGGATTTGTGGGCCCTCAGTGGATTTGTGGGCCCTCAGTGATCATGTATGGGGACGGCAGGCAGTTCGGCAACAGGTCAAACCTGAATCCAGCGCCACCTCGCCGCAAGGGGATCGTTCGTCGATCTGTCAGATGTCTTCAAACAGTTGAAGCTGACCCGCTTGCAAGCGGCTGGACGAACGCGACAGCGTACCGAGAATCCGTCCGGCGGCAGCCATGCCACTGAGAAATGCGCCTTCGACTCGCGATCCAGTGCACCAGTCGCCGCACGCGGCAATGCCGGTCGCAGCATCAAAGTAACAGTCAACCGGTTCGGCATCGACCGGTATCGCATATTTCCAGCGATGACCTTGCAAGTGCCGTGGTGTTTGCGGCTTAACGCCCGCAACACGCCAGAATTCGTGCAGCATCTCCCGCGCGACTTCGTCCGGATCGCGGTCCCAGTTGTCCGCCGTCCACTGGTTGCCGGCGTGGATGACCAGATGTTCGGCAGCGTTTGGTCGTCCGGGTTTGGTGCTGTTGCGCGCGGCCCAGGCCAGAAACGAATCGTGCAGAAATGCGCCGGCCCAGGCGGACGTAAGGGACTTTTCAAATGACACCATGGCGGCCCAGCAGGGATTCATCCAGATACGCGAGATCTGCTCGGCCAGTGCAGGTATACCGGCCAGCAGTTCGGCGGTTTGTCCCGCCGGCGCGGAGACGACTAATCGGTCGAACGAGCCAAGTGACTTCTCGCTCTCGTTCAGCAGTTCGATTTCGCTGTCAGAGACAACGACGCGAGCAACTAGAGTTTGTTTGTGGCCGATAAAGCCACTCAGATAGCTCGAAATAAATTCGCGATAAATTTTAAATA
>CAMYKF010000381.1 GCA_947258905.1 uncultured Pirellulaceae bacterium
GCGTTCCTGGCTGGCATTCGATGCGCAAGGAACAACTTGTGACGGCCCTGCTGAAACTGGCTCGACAAAAACAACGCAGTAGCCAGTCAGGCAAATCGACGGCAACTGGCGGTAGCGGCAAATCCAAAACCAAGACCAGAAATTCGGCCAAAACCGAATCGCGATTGACGGCCTCCAAACGCATCAACGGCAACAACACGGCGTCCTCCGGCAACGGGACCGCGAAAAAGAAATCCCGTCGCAAACCGCACTCGCAAAACGAACGTGTCGTGAAAATCATCCGCGAGGAAAACAAGCGGCGTGAACAGCTGAAAGATCTGGCTCGCGTCACCTCCAGCAATTCCAGAACCGAACCGGCCAGGGATCGCGTCGTGCTGATCGTGCGAGACCCTTACTGGATGCAGGCCTACTGGGAAATCACCCGCGCCACTGTGGAACGAGCCAATGTGGCGTTGCACGAAAAATGGCACGAAGCCCGGCCGGTGATCCGGTTGTTTGAAGTCACCGATTCCAACCAGACACACGCGGTCGAGCAGATTGTCCGCGATATTCCGGTCCACGGTGGCGTTAAGAACTGGTTCATTGACGTTCCCGATCCGCCTCGAACCTATCGCATCGCAATTGGCTATTTGTTGCCCGATGGCAAGTTCTATTTGATTGCCAAGAGCAACAAGGTGACAACACCGATCCCCAGCAGCAGCGATTCGGTCGATCACAACTGGACCGACATCGCCATGAACCACCAGAAGTTCTACGCCTTGAGCGGCGGGTATACCGAGGATACGGCCAATGACGAGTTGCGTGAGGTGTTTGAGGAGAAGCTCAGACGCCCCATGACCACGCCAATGTTCGCGCAGATCACCTCGTCGACGCTGGGTGGTGCTCGCGGTTTTGAATTCGCGGTCGATGCCGAAATGATCATTTACGGTACAGCTGACCCCGAGGCGAGCGTCACGCTGGCCGGCGAGCCGGTGAAACTCCGCAACGACGGTACGTTTGAAGTCCGCATGTCGCTGCCTGATCGACGTCAGGTCCTGCCGGTCGTCGCTTGCAGCCGCGATGGCACCGAGCAACGCACGACCGTGGTGGCCATCGAACGCAACACCAAGGTGATGGAACCGATCACCCGCGAACTGGAAGACACCTAGTCCACGTCAATCCTGTCCAGCAGTCGTAGCCGGACTCGCGAGAGTTCGGGCCGCGGCCTTCGTAATTGCGTCCCGCCCCGAAGGAGCCCGAAGTTAGCCCGGAGTTTTGCCACTTCGGCTCCGTGGTCTCCGGACGCAGCCGGTCTCGCAAGAGTTTGGGCGGCGGCCTCCCTAACTGCATCCCGCCCTGCAGGGGCCCGAAGTGTTGGCACTTCGGCAACATCTCGCCTGCGAAACTGCCATCGATTGGCATAGAATCGACAAATTCAAAAATTTGTGACTGTTTCGCGCTTCACATTGCATGTTGTTGTCGGCCAAAAATCTGCGCAAGTATTTCTCGGCTGATCCGGTGCTGGACGGGGCGTCGCTGGAAATTCGCCAGGGACAGCATATTGCGCTGGTCGGTCCAAATGGCTGCGGCAAGACGACGTTGCTGAACATGCTGGTCGGCGACCTGTCGCCCGACGGCGGGGAGGTTACCACCGCGCCCGGAGCCCGCATCGGCTTTCTGCGTCAACAGGTCGAGTTCGATCCGCAGCAAACCGTGTGGCAAATGGCCGAGACCGCTCTGGCGGCATTGATCCAGCTGGCCGAGAGGGCCCATCAACTGGCGCAGCGGATGGCCGACGCCTCGACACGCGAACAACAAACGCTGGCCCGCCAATACGATTATCTGCACAGCGAGCTGGAACATCGCCGCGGCTATCAGATTGAATTCAAGATCCGGCGGGTGCTGGGCGGTCTGGGTTTCAGTCAGGAATTCGAACAGCGGCCGATCGGGCAACTCAGTGGCGGTCAACAAAACCGCTTGATGCTGGCCCGGCTGCTGCTGGAAGAACCGGACTTGATGCTGCTGGACGAGCCATCCAATCACCTCGACATCGAATCAACAACCTGGCTGGAACAGTTTCTGGCCGAATCGCGACAGGCTTTCCTGCTGGTCAGCCACGACCGCTACTTTCTGGATCGCGTTACCAACATCACGTTCGAGCTGGTGCATGGCCAGATTGACACCTTCCCGGGGAACTACACCAAATACAAGGAACTGAAAGCCGAGCGGCTGGAAGTGCAGCGTCGGACGTACGAGCGGCAGCAGGAAGAAAAGGACAAGCTGAAGGATTTCATCCGCCGCCATCATCACGGGCAAAAGCATGCCCAGGCCGAAGACCGACGCCGCAAACTGGAACGTCTGGAGCAAACCGAACAGGCGCCGGTGCCTCGCGAAATTCCGATTCCCAAAATGAAATTCCACGATGTCGATCGATGTGGCGACGTCGTGTTACGTGTCGATCAACTGGCCAAATCGTTTGATGAGCCGTTGTTCAGTGGCGTGTCGTTTCAAATTGAGCGCGGACAGCGCTGGGGCTTGCTGGGCGCCAACGGAAGCGGCAAGACAACGCTGCTGCGCTGCCTGTTGCATCAGCTGCCGTTCGACGAAGGCACGGTCAAACCGGGTACTGGCGTGGAAGTTGGTTACTTCGACCAGCACCTGCAGTGTGTCGACAGCGATTCAATCAGCGCCGAAGCGATTCGTCCACAAGACGAAAGCATTGCCGAGGTTCGCATGGATGAACTGGCTCGTCGTGACCTGTTGGCGCGTTTCGGAATCTCTGGCGACACCGCACTGCAACGTGTCAACCGTCTCAGCGGCGGTCAGCGGAATCGCGTCGCGCTGGCCAATCTGGCGGCACAGCGATCGAATTTTCTGATCCTCGACGAGCCGACGAACCATCTCGATCTGTGGGCCCGGGAGGCCCTGGAGCAGGCGCTCAACCAATTCGCCGGTACCCTGCTGTTGGTCAGCCACGATCGCTACTTTCTCAATCGCGTCTGCACGCACTTGCTCGTCCTGGAAAATCGCAGCGTGCGTGTCATCGAGGGCAATTACGACACGTATCGCATGTTATTGAGCAAACAAAATGGCCAGGTGCCGGTCACCCAACTGGCGGGGCAGGGCACGCCTGCGAAGAAACGCAAGCCGCGGTCGCAAAACAGTGAGAAACGCAAACGCCGTTTTCCCTATCGCAAGGTGGCGGAGATTGAATCCGACATCGCCACCTGCGAAACGAAAATCGAGGAACTGCACTTTCGTCTCGCCGATCCCGCCGTGCATCGCGATGCCCCGGCAATGATGGCGGCCAAAAGCGAACTGGCCGATGAAAACGAGCGATTGCATCAGTTGTATGAGCACTGGGAAGAGGCGTCGGAACTGAATTAACGGTGCTGATTTCATCAAGTGGGCGAGCTCCGTTCGAGGAGCATACAAAACACCAGCCGCGAAATACCCGTCGCGGAGCGGCGACATGCAATAGCCGCCCGGCTTCAGACGTGGGTGAAACCGTCCCTCACACCCGCTTTCGTCCCGGAGCGGTGGCATGCGTACAAACTGCTGCGGGATGTCAGCGGTCCGCGGTTGGTCCCGCATCTGTTCAGCGTCCAGGGCTTGAAAGATAATGCAGGGTAATTGCGTTTTCCGGCTTCCGAAAATTTTATTGCCTGGTAACCCACATGATTCGTTCCACCATTAGTTATCTCATCGTTGTTAGCCTGATCCTTGCTTGCTGCGGACCACTGGATTGCAGTGCCGATGAGGGCATGTACCCCGTCAGCGAAATCGCGGCGCTGGAACTGATGTCGCGGGGTCTGGAGATTTCGCCTGCAGAGATCTTTGATCCCGACAACGTTTGCCTGATCGACGGGATCTGCCGGGTCAACGGCTGCACCGGTTCGTTTGTTTCGGCTGAGGGATTGATCATTACCAATCACCACTGTGCTTACCGGGCGATCCAGACGGCCAGCACGCCGGAGAATGACTTGCTCAAAAACGGTTTTTCGGCCGCCGACCGTGCGGCCGAGATCCCGGCGCCGGGATATGTCGTGCGAATCACCGAGTCGTATCGCGATGTATCGGATCAGGTCTTGTCAGCGGTCAGCGACGAAATGACGTATTCCGAGCGTGCGAAAGCCATTGAGAAACGACAGAAGGAAATTGAAAAAGCGGCCGAGGAAGCCAACCCGGGTATTCGCGCCGAGGTGGCCGAGATGTTTGCCGGCAAGACGTACGTGTTGTTCGAGTACACCTTTATTCGCGACGTACGCCTCGTATTCGCACCCCCGTCGTCGGTGGGCAATTTCGGCGGCGATGTGGATAACTGGGAATGGCCACGGCACACTGGCGATTTCACTTTCATGCGGGCCTATGTGGCGGCGGACGGTTCATCCGCCGAATACGCCGCGGACAACGTTCCCTTTCAGCCTAAAAAGTTTATCCAGGTGGCGCCCGAGGGCGTCGCGGAAAACGACTTTGTCTTTCTGCTCGGTTACCCGGGACGCACCGCAAGGCACAAGACTTCGGCGTTTTTGAACTACGAGGAACAAATGCGGCTGCCCTTTATTGTCGACTTGTACCAGTGGCAGATGGAGCTGATGGAACTGGCGGGTCAGGATGACCGGGCAGTGGCGCTCAAGCACACATCGCGACTGCGTTCCCTGGCCAATACGGAGAAACGCTCGCGTGGCCAGTTAAAAGGACTGCGTCGAGCGCAGATTGTGGCCGGCCCGGAAGAAAGCCAGCTGCAATCGTTTATCGAGGCTGATCCGCAGCGCGTAGCCAAATACGGGGCCGTGTTGCAGGATATTGAGGGTGTCTACGAGGAGATGGCCCGGCAAGCCGAATATGAACTGACGTTTAAAAACCTGTTCGCCGCCTGTCGCTCTCTATCCATCGCCATGACGATTTACGATGCCGCAGTGGAACGGCAAAAGGATGACCTGGAACGCGAAAGCCAGTACATGGATCGCAATATGGACCGCACGGTGCAACGGATGAAGCTGACCCAGCGGGACGTGCATCCGGAAACTGATCGGCAGACAATCGCCGGCATGCTGGACCGTCTGTCGACTCTGAAACAGTTTGCGAGCCAGCCCTTTTTGCAGCGCTGGCGGGATGCAGACCTTGCGGAACGGGAGTCTTTCCTGAACGAGATCTTTAGTTCCAGCAAAATCGTCGACCAGCAATTCGCCGATGAATGTCTGGCTATGACTCCCGACGAACTTAACGACGTGGATGAGCCATTTCTGCAACTCGTGATGGGGATGTACCCCGAATTCGTGCGTCTGCGCGAACTGGACAAGGAGCGCGAAGGCCGGCTGGACCAGCTGTACGGTTTGCTGATCGAAGTCAAACAGGACTGGCTCAGGACCCGGTTCGTGCCCGACGCCAATTCCACACTGCGGATGACCTTTGGCCGCGTCGAAGGCTATTCGCCCGAGGACGCCGTGTTCAAATTCCCGATTACCACGCTGCGTGGCGTTATCGAAAAGACGACCGGTGAGGAGCCGTTTGTGACACCGGACCGCATCCGCGAGCTATACGCGCAACGCGATTTCGGCCGCTTTGCCCATCCCGACCTCGATCAGGTACCGGTGGCGATTCTGTACAGCACCGATACCACCGGCGGTAATTCAGGCAGCCCCATCCTGAATTCCAAAGGCCAGCTGGTGGGCGTGAATTTTGACCGTGCTTTCGAGGCCACCATCAACGACTTTGCCTGGAACCACGATTACAGTCGTTCCATCGGAGTGGATATCCGATATGCTTTGTGGATCACGGGCAAAGTCTATGGCGCGGACCATTTGCTGGATGAAATGGGAGTCGCCCGGTAACCCCCACGACCCGGTGCGTTTATCAGGCAGGCAGAATCATGGAATATCAGCAACTCTTCCACAACCTCGTCCAGCTGGCTGCCGTCGATGGCAAGTTCACCGAAGAAGAAATCCGTTTTCTCGTCGATCGGTCGGAACGCTGGGGCATTCCCTCGGACGAATTTGAAACCGCGCTGGCCGGACTGGATTCCGAAATTGAATTGCAAATGCCCGAGAGCAAGGAGGACCGCATGGAAATGCTGCGCGAGATGATTCGACTGATGGCGGTTGACGGTGAACTGGCGGAAACCGAGAAACGCCTGTGCGCCGCCGCTTCAGCGAGCATGGAAATCAGCGGCTCGGAATTTTCCGCGATTATCGAAGGCTTGCTCAACGAGTGAGTCAGGCGCCGCGGTTGGAACCGAGCATATTCAACGGCGAATCAGGTTCGAAAACTGCGGGTCCTCAAAATGCTGGTCGGCCAGATCATTGATCCAGGCCCGCTGCTTGAGTTGCTCAAACGGCACGCTGTTGTCCAGCAAGCCCTCCTCATACGCGTACTCTGCCGAGTAACCGGGCAGCAATATGCGCCAGTTGTAACTGAGCTTTTGCTGCTTGATCCGGTTCACATGATCGAGAATGTTGGTCGTGCAGTTGTTGGCCAGCGTGTGATAGAACTCGGGTTGCCGCGCCAGCTGGTTAACGCGTTCCATGACGTCGAGGAACAGGGCCTGAGACTGTTCCGGTGTAGCGACCGTTCGGTAAACATACACATCCGCATCGCGATGACGGGTGCGCAAGCGAACAATGTCCCGCTCATCCGCCACGACATAGGTAATCTCGTATTGACGGGTAAAGCCCAGAATCGGTGAATACTCTTCACCCTTTTCTGTACGGATCTCGGCCGACACCCCAATGTAACTTCCGTCAGCCAGGCCGAAACTCAACATCGTGTGCGCCATGTATTCATTGCCCTGAAAGGGCACCACGATAAAATCGACGTTGCGGATATCATCAATTCGAAACGTGCGATCGTAGTACCGCGGTACGAAATCGTTTTCGGAAAGATACAAATTGTTGCGCACGTTACGCACGTTGACTTTGCCACCCGGCAGTCCGATGGCGTAGGGCAACTTGGCAAACTGGGGCGACCAGTCGCGATAATTTGAGGCGGCAATTCGCTGCGACAGACGGTTCAGCTGCAGTGGTTTGCAACCACCGGGCACGACCGTCAAAAACAACGCAGCCAACAGCAGGATGGCCAGGCAACGCCAGCGCATGGAATCCTCGGAAAACACTCAGTGCGAGGCCGATTACGGCCTGATTCAAGGCGACTTGTACCGGGAATGCTGCACCCGGGCAATCGGGATATGACGGGACGCCGCTACGTGGCGTGACCGGACCTAATACAGCGACAGCGCGGAATTCCATTTCACCCGTAGCCGAGGTTGCAAAGACTTCGCGTTTCCCCGGCGGAGACAGGGCCCGAATTCTGGCGAATTCGGCTACGTTGCAATGCCAAGCCAGGTAGTCTTCTTTTTATCCAGCTGCTTGCTGGCATAGGATTGTTGCATGACGAACGCCATCACCTGTAGCTAGCGAAGGGATTAGACATGAGTTTGAAAGCACACGCACGTCACGGGCTGAATATTTCGCGGCAGATGACTGAAAACATCGTTGGCCAGTTTCAAGGCGACGACTGGTTTTATCAGCCTACTCCCAAAGCCAACCATGCGCTGTGGGTCGTCGGGCACCTGGCCCTGGCGGACAATGCATTTGCCAGCAAGTTTCGCGAAGATACCGATCACAAGCCGGCAGGGTACGAAGCCTTGTTCTGGTTCGGTACCGAACCATCCTCCAATGCCTCCGCGTACCCACCGGTGGACGAAGTCCTGGCGTATTTTCGCAATCGTCGCGAAAACTTGCTGAAGGTCCTGGATGAGTTGTCGGACGAAGAGCTGTCAGCTGTGGCGCCTCCGGCCGACGAGCCGGGACCGATTTCCGGTGCTCCTGATGTCGGGCAATTGTTCCACTTTGCCGCTTACCACGAAGGTATCCATTGCGGGCAGTTGACGGTTTGCCATCGCGGACTGGGCCATCCTCCGCTGTATCGTCCGGAGAACGTCCCGGCCACTGCGGACGGCGCATAATCCGCAACGCATAAGCTGCAACGGCTGAGTTCGAAATGCAAGACCGTAATTAATTCAATTACCGAGTTGATAAATGGCAATATTACTCGCCCAACAGACCACTCTCGTGGTCGTAGCACTGTTGTTGTTATTGATCATCCTGCTAACGTTCATTGGCATCGGGCTGATGTTTTTTCGGCCGTGGCTGCGAGCTTTCATGAGTGGCTGTCCCATTTCATTGATTCAAATCGCAGGCATGCGATTGAGAAAGGTTGACCCTAACGAGATCAGTCGCCCTGGAATTGCCGCGACACACGGAGGGCATCCCGTTTCCTGGCGAGAACTGGAACAGGCTTACCTTCAGGGCGTCGACCTGGAGAAAGTTACGACGGCTTACGTGACAGCGCGGGAACGCGGCGACAATTTCACCTTTGAAGAACTGGTTGATGCGGAACGGGAATCGCGACTGGAAGCAATGCTTTTGAGACACTAGCCAGCGTCGTTGCCGTTCGGCCTGCCGGCGCAAAAAAGTGACGTCCGCGCAAAAAAACTGGCGTCCGTTTCGGTAAAAACCAAACGCACGCCATGGAGGATGAAACTGTTTGACTAATGCTTCAGGGGACCAGTCCTGTGGATTGGTGAACCGGCCTCCTATGCAGTCGCCTTTGGTGGATCTTGCATCACTGCCCTCCGATTCGTTGAGAACTCGGACGAGACAGGTGGTTGTCTCATCGCTTCAATAATATCACGAATTTGCGATCCGTCGAAATGAATTTGCGTGCCAAACCGAAAAGAACTGAAATGGAATCGGCAAAATTCGGCTGCTGTCGAATAGCTAAAATTTAAGGTGCTGATTCGGCTATTGTTGCTGCGTGATTCGAAAAGATGCGCGTTGGATGTGAAAAGAAAAGCCAAAGCGCATCCGTATGGGCAAGCGCTAATCCCCCAAAACGTAGGCAAACACCAGCGGTGCCACGATCGAAGCGTCGGAATTTATCATGAAACGGGGCGCATCAACGTCCAGCTTGTACCACGTGATCTTTTCGTTGGGGACGGCGCCAGAATAAGAACCGTAAGAAGTGGTGGAATCGGAGATCTGGGCAAAGTACTGCCAAAACCGGTGTTGTTTCTGCAAATCCTGCAAGATGAGCGGGACGGCACAGATTGCAAAGTCGCCTGCGATCCCGCCGCCAATCTGAAAGAAGCCGATGCCGCGTCCGGTGTCGTGTTCCATGTACCATTCGACCAGGTGCTGCATTTGTTCGGTGCCGCTGCGAATGGCGGTGTGCGCTGCAATGGTTCCATCAATTACCCGCGCCGCAAAAATATTGCCCAGGGTGGAATCTTCAAAGCCTGGTGAATACACCGGGATGTTTTTTTGCCATGCGGCGTACAGCCATGAGTGCGCAGGCGAAGTCTGAAAATGCGGTTGCAGGACCTGCTTTTCAAACAACTGATAAAACACTTCGCACGGGAATAGACTTTCATTGCGTTCGGCCAGCCCGCTGCAAATTTGAATGAAGGGGTCTTCGATGTGCCGAATCACTGTTTCAGGAATGCAGGTATCGGTCACCCGGTTGAAGCCGTCGTTGCGCAGCAGCAGTTCGTCCTGGGGGGACAGGTCACGATACCCGGGCAACATGCAATACTCGTTGTGGGCCACGAGATTAAACACGTCTTCTTCCAGATTGGCCGCCGTGCAGGAAATGGCATGGACCTTGTCCTGACGGATCATCTCGGCCAGTGAGATGCCCAGTTCAGCGGTGCTCATGGCTCCCGCCAGGGCCACCAGCATACGGCCGCCTTCGCTGGCAAAGATACGCCATGCTGAAGCGGCTTCGAGAGTTTCACGCGCATTGAAGTGGCGAAAGTGAGTTTCCATCCATTCAGAGATGCTTCGTGTGTTGTCACCCATAACCGTGTTTCAAAAAAATTCGGATTGCTTGTCAAAAGATGGAATTTATGGGAATTGTGATGCGCGCAGGAGCCCCCTCGTGGCACGACATGCAAGTTAAAAGAGATGGTTCAAAACTGCCAATTGTCATAAACTTGAGGATCGAGGCGTTCGCATCCAGAACCCCGCTGATGGCGTAAGTCAGCCGAGTCGAATCAATATCACCTATGGGAGCCCCTGTCCATGTACCGCTATTTCTCTGCGACCCTGCTCGCAGTCGTTGCCTGCCTTTTGATGTGCCCCGATTGCCTTGCGCAATCCATGCCCAACGAGAAACAGGCCGAAGTCGCCTTTCAGATCGATATGGAGCGTATGCGCGGCACGCCCATGTACGACATGATGTCGTCCAACATCGAGCAGTTGCAGGCACAATCCGGCATGTCCGCCGATTTTGACTGGAACGACGTCAACAGGGTGTTTGGTGCGATGAGTCTGCCCGAAAGCGTTGCGGAATTCGAGGAAATGCAAGGCGGCGACGTTCTGAATCTGGACATGTTTGTTCGGGTGCAGTTCGTGGACTCCGCCGCAGCCGAAGAAATGATGGCCGAAATCCGCGAGAAGGGAGTGGAAACGGATATTGGCGGCAAGACCTTTTATCGTCCGCCGGCCGAAGATGACGTGCCCGAGAATCTGATGGTCACGATGATCGATGACAAGACCGTGGAAATGGGTACCGAAGACTATTTGACGGGCGGCACCGGTCCCGGCTTGTTCGCCGCCGGACTGGCGACGGCCTGGGACAGCATGCCCGAGGACGCCATTCGCATCGCCGTCGATATCGACAGCGCACGTAGCCTGATTGACGAAGCCATCGATATGGCCAAACAACAGGCCGAAGGCGCACCCATGGTCGGTCCCATCATGGATCTGGCGAAAAAAGCCAATGACATGCGGCTGAGCATGGATTTCAAGGACGGCAACCTGCTGACATTTGGCGCCACCAGCGTAGACGAAGAAACTGCCGAAGACCTCCGCTCCGGACTCGATGGATTGCTGGGCGTGGCCAAATTCAGCAGCGGGCAGGCGGTTAAAACTCTGCGCGAGCAGGACGAGCAACTGGCCAATGTCCTGTCGCAAATTCTCGATGCCCTGACGGCCACGCGTGATGGTGATCAGGTGCAGGTGGTGATTCCGCGACCCGATGGCTTTGAAGAAGCCCTGGGCAAGCTGATGATGATGAGCGGCATGGGTGGCAGCGACTTCCAGCCTTGATCACGCAGCCCCCTGACAGGCAATGCAGGATGGCTCTCCAGAGCTCAGGATGGCTCTCCAGAGCCGTCGAATATGAAATGCAGGGTGCGACGGCTTTGAAAAGCCATCGTACGACTCAAAGACAACCACCCGCGAACGGTTTTTTCGATCGCGGGTTTTTTTGTTGCCCTGTTGCCTGTTGCACAATCGCCACAGCGTTGCCGAACGGACCATATCCAATGGCCCTTGATGCAAAATGACAACAGGATGGAAATCGTGCAGGCCCAAAAAACGCGGTTTTACCGGATTACTGCCATGCAATCGGGAAAGCAACCGCAATGGCACCCGGCTTGCATCGTCTGTTGGCTGTTAACCGGTGATGCAGTCGGGCGCAACGTCGCGGCGCAAGTCGCATCATCCATCAAAACGTTACAAGTGAGAAAGTTCTCGTTTCATGCACGCAACTCAATTGGCCGAGATTGCCGGTTGGCTGTCTATTTGTTCCGAAGTATTTACGCGTGGCGGCATCGCGGCGGATGCCAATCAGGCCATGCGTTACTGGGCCGCCTCCAAATGCCGCCTGCAACGCTGGCAGGCCGCTCTGAAAGTGTTTGAAGAGGATTTTGAGAATCCCTGCGAGATGCACGACCCGTGGCATGCCATCGAAGTGGTGCTGCAGGAAATTCTCATCGCCGAGTTGCTCACCCGCGTCTGGACAGTCGTTCTGATCCAGCACGACCGCATCGTCAATCACTACGACATGCAAAGCATTGGTCACAGCGTGTTTATCGGGCACCTTGAAGCACGCAATCGTGCCATGCGGCTGATCATGCATAACCGCCCCTCGAACGCGCGGGCCTACGACCGACTGGAGGAGTTGCGACGTCGCATGGAACGCTGGACCGATCTGTTGTTGAGCCGTGTTTCCGATCTGGAACTGGCAACCCAGTTTGGTTTCGATGAACATCGCATCCGCGACTTTGCTGCCGACCGGCATCTGGAAGATCATCAGCGACGGCAGCAGACCGGGCATTTGTTGCTGGCGTCCCTCAGCGCGGGAGTGCGTCGCGACGTCATGGAATATACCGCCAACCCCGACCTTAACCGCGAAATCGCAGCGGGCGTGCTGGCCTGTTTTCCCGCCGACCGATTCGATTCCACCGGCTTGCCTAAATCGATCATGCTGTTGCAGATGGAACAAGTGCAGAACGATACCCACCAGATGGTGCAATCCCTGATCGACGATGAAGAACAGGCCGCTGGCCGAATACGGCCGCGCAGCCCCGAGTCGGGCGGGTAGCAGCCCACCGCAATTCTGCTTGAATGACAGACAGGATGCCCGCTCCCCGCATTTACGGCTTGCAGGCCAGCACCAGACCGTGCGTGCAGGGTGTGACGGGCAGATCGGTGAACTGGATGTCAACGAATCCGGCTTCCTCCAGCAACGGCTTCAGTTCACGCAAGGTAACCATGCCGTGACCGGTACCGGCCAGCAATTGCAACTCGTACAGACTGAGGTTAACCTCACCACGCTCCTGACCCGGAAAATGATCGATCAACACGATCTCTCCGCCGGCAACCAGAGTTCGCGCGGCCGTCGCCAGAACTTTTTTCAACTCTTCCCGTTCCAGCACATGCACTCGATCGGCCATCAACACCATGTCGAAGGTGGCATCGTGCCCAGGCAACGACAAATCGTCGGATTCAATCATCTCGACGCGTGATTCCGCTTTCAGGCTGTCGACCGTCGTGCGTGCCCGGGCCAGCCCGGCCGCGTCATCGACCAGTTTGACCAGGCACCCGGGGTCACGATGGGCAATCGTCATGCTGAAGATCGCCGAACCACAACCGAGATCCAGTAAATGCAGTGACTTGCGCTGCGTGCCCGCGCCCAGTGCCTCGGCGGCCTTGATCGCAATGCCGGTGGCGGTCCATGAGATCTGATTCTGCACAAACTGAAATCTCTGCCGCCGTTTTTCCTCGCGCTGTTGCTGCTCGAATGCCGGCTCCTCTGCTTCGCCTTCGGCCAGTTTCAAAGCGGATTCCAGCTGCGTCCATTGCTCAAACATGACGGCCCACAAACCGCGCGGGATCATGCGGCCTGCCTGCGACAGCGCAAAGTACTCGTCGTAGCTCTCAACCAGTCCGGTTTCCTGCAATACCCGCATCAGCGGACCGGTGCCGGCTTCCTGCAATCCACAATGCCCGGCAATCTCGGCCACCGTCTTTTGGCCCTCGCCCAGTAAATCGATCACGCCCAGTCGCAAGGCGACGTTCAGGGCGGCGGTACCGGCAGGCTGACCTGCCAGCTCGAAAAACTGTTCAATCGTCCTGATCTGGCTCTCTGACATGGTGCATCCAATCCTGATTTTGCCGGCGACGCCAATGGCTCGTTTACTATCGCGCCGTCGAGCCATTGATTACCATGGATCGATTCTACAACAAACACGCCGGAAAAAAGAAACACCGGAGCCTGCTCGAATGAAATCTCATCCAGCACAACAGTTGCCACACAGATTCCAGCCAGCCCGGTTCGTTGCACTGTGCTGGACCATCGGCGCACTCCTACCGGCCCTGACCGTGCAGGCGCAGTCCAGCGTGCCCCCGGTCGATTCGCTAGTGGTGCCCGACGGGTTTCGGGCCGAACTGGTTTACGAGGTGCCCGATGAGTATGGTTCATGGGTGAGTATGACCACGTCGCCCGATGGTCTGATCACTTGCGATCAATACGGACAGTTGTATCGCGTGCGACCCGGCGCGACAGCGGCTGAAACCAGCGTTTCCAAAATCGAAGTCGAACTGGGCAACGCCCAGGGTCTGTTGTGGGCCTTTGGCAGCCTGTACGTGGTGGCCCATCAAAACAACAACCGGCCGGCCGGACTGTATCGTGTTCGGGATACCGACGCGGATGGCGAACTGGACGACGCCGAACTGTTGCGGGAATTTCAGGGCGGTGGTGAGCACGGTCCCCACGCTGTGATTCTCGGCCCCGATGCGGAATCCTTGTATGTGTGCGCGGGCAATCATACTCGACTGCCCGACATCCAGTCGTCGCGGGTCCCGCGGCACTGGCAGGAAGACAACTTGCTGGAGCGGATCTGGGATCCCGGCGGGCATGCGGTAGGCATCATGGCGCCCGGCGGCTGGATCTGCAAAACGGATCCCGACGGCAAGGACTTTGAGCTGGTCAGCATCGGTTTTCGTAATCAGTACGATATCGCTTTTGATACCAACGGCGAGTTGTTTACGTACGATGCCGACATGGAATGGGATATTGGTACGCCCTGGTACCGGCCCACCCGGGTTTGCCATGTGACATCGGGAAGCGAATTCGGCTGGCGTGGCGGCGACGCCAAATGGCCGGTTTACTATCCCGACAGCGTTCCGCCCGTGATTGATATTGGTCCGGGCTCACCCACAGGCATCGTGTTTGGAATTGGCACCGACTTCGCACCCGGGTACCAGCAAGCCCTGTACATCGCCGACTGGAGTTTTGGCTTTATCTTTGCCGTGCATCTCAAACCCGACGGAGCCAGCTGGACCGCCGAAAAGGAACTGTTTTGTTCGGCACCCGCACTGCAGGTTACCGATATGATTGTGCACGACCGGGCACTGTATTTCGCGATCGGCGGACGACGCACCCGGTCAGCGGTTTACCGCATCAAGGCCATTGAGCCCACACAAGAGTTGTTGATCCACTCTGATCTGACTGCCGACCAGCGGTTAAGACGTGGACTGGAATTTGCCGAAAACGAGGACCTGGATCGTGCGTGGAAACAGTTGTCTCACGCCGACCGCTCGATTCGATTCGCGGCGCGCAACGTCCTTGAACGGACACCGGTCGGCCAGTGGCAAGACAGAGCGCTTGCCGAAACCAGCACGACAGCCGTTCTCGAATCCTTGCTGGCGCTGTGCCGGTCGGCAGTTCCGGATGCAGTACTTCAGAACCGGATACTGGAGTCCATTCGGGCCAACCTGGATTGGAACCAGCTTTCGGAGCAACAACGGCTGCATTTTCTCAGAGTCTGTGGTTTGTTGATGATGCGGCTCACGCCCGAAGCAGGTAACTCGTCCGTCGCGGAATCAATTAACCAGATGTTGGCGGCGCACTATCCAACCGATTCCGTGCCCGTCAACCGCGAGCTGTGCCGGTTGCTGGTGGCCTCCGGTGCAGAGACAGTCGTGGAAAAAACGATGCGTTTACTGGATGAAGCACCGACCCAGGAAGAACAGATTCACTATGTCGTTTGCCTGCGACTGGCCGACAACGGCTGGACGCCCGAGCTGCGACAGAAGTACCTGCAGTGGTTTGTCAGGTCGGCCGTGTTCCAGGGCGGCAAGTCATTTGCCGGATATTTGCGTCAGGCTCGCACTGATTTTATTGAACGTCTGCCGGATGAGGAAAAGACCGCGCTGGCTTCGCTGATCGAAACCAACATGGTCGAACAGGACCCGTACGCCATGCTGCAGGCGCGGACTGCGGTTCAGGACTGGACCATGGATGATCTGCTGCCAGTCTTGAAACAGGCCGGCATGGACCAGCGTAATCTGGAAAACGGCAAGCAGGTGTTCGCTACTGCGCAGTGCTACAAATGTCATCAGTTCGCCGGCAGCGGGGGCATTGTGGGACCCGACCTGACCGGCCTGTCACGCCGCTACACCGACGAGTACGTACTGGAAACACTGATCGAACCGCACAAACAGATTTCGGATCAATACCAGGCCACGGTGTTTGAAATGGAAGACGGGCGGCTGGTCGTGGGACGCGTCGCCAATCTCAACAACGACAATTACCTGGTGCAGACCGACATGATCGCGCCGGGAGAATTGACGGCCATCAATCGCAATGAGATCGTCTCAAGTCGCCCCAGCAAGATCTCACCGATGCCCGACGATTTGCTGAATACATTTACTTCCGACGACATCCTTGATTTGCTGGCCTACCTGAGATCGGCACCGCGGTAATTTGCGCCCGGGTCAGAGTTACCGGCTTCTCGCCCGCGAAGACCCGGTTACCTGGCGCGTGAATTGAACCGTCCAAATACCATGCGGCCGGCACTGGTTTGCAGCATGCTGGTCACGGTAATCTCGACGGAGTTACCGATCTGGCCGCGACCATCCTCAACAACCACCATGGTGCCGTCGTCCAGATAGCCGATGCCCTGACCGGCTTCCTCACCTGCCTTGACGATTTTGACCTGGATCGATTCGCCGGGCAGGAAGACCGGTTTGATGGAATTGGCAATCTCGTTGAGGTTGATGACTTCCACATTTTGCAGTTTGGCGACCTTGTTCAAGTTGAAATCCCCTGTGACCACCTTGCCCTCGAGGTGCTTGGCCAGAATCAGCAGTTTGGCGTCCACGGCCTCACCGTCCATTTCCGGCAGTTCGCGTTCGTAGATCTGCAAGTCGATCTTGCTGTTGTTACGCAGGCGGTTCAGGACATCCAGACCCCGACGACCACGGGCCCGCCTCAGCTTGTCGCTGCTATCAGCAATATTTTGCAACTCGGCCAGGACGAAACGCGGCATGACGAGGGGATTGTCGATGATGCCGGTCTCGACAATGTCGGCAATCCTGCCATCGATCACCACGCTGGTATCCAGAATGTACGGTTTGACGCCCTTGGCTTCCTTGGCAAATTCCACATACGGAATGATAAAACGAAAATCATCCTTGGTTTGCCAGAGAAAGCTAATACACGTGTAACAAGCCGACAGGCCAATTAATACCAGGGCGATGGATCGCAATGATTCCAATTGCGTTCGCGCGGCGACATCGTCGGTAGGACGCTGCAGAATGGGAGCCAGTGCCAGGTCAAACACAAACGTGATGAACAGCCCAATGACCAGACCGAACATGATGCTGGAGATCAGGTCGATTCGTTTCTTCTTGATCAGCATGTCCCCGCCAATCAGCAGGATAGCGCCGATCAGCGTGGCGGGCACAATACTCCAGTTAACCGAAGCGTAGCTGGTCAGCAGCGAGATGCTGGCGCCCAGTGCGACAATCAGAAAGATGCCGCGAATAATCCAGATAGACATTGAAAATGACTTGGCCTCTCGGGACTCAGCTGCCGACGAACATGGCAACTGGTCGTAGATAATTTAAGCGAGAATGATTCGAGTAATAATCCCGACCGGGAAATTGCCCTTACAAGCAAGGGCTAAACAATCGGCAAGAGGCGGTAGGTCGGGCCAGACGGGAAAAAATGGATAAATAATCGTCTGCGCCAATAATGGGACGACCCCGATCCGCCGTATTGAATCTCCGGGCCTGCTATCAATTGTATTTGAGCTTACTGTTTCAAACCAGTGTTTTTAGCTGCTTCAGGTGGCCAGTTGCTGGAAAACCGAAGGGCTTCCCCAGGAAAAACGTCTGTGGAGGCAGGGTATGAGATTTGGGGAACGGGGCGAGGCGGGGGGCAAAACGCACCTGACAATCTTTCGGTGCAGCTGGCAGGCTGCGCCGCCGGCGAACTTGAGGAATCCACGAGCATTTGCTCGATCCATTGGTGCGAACCGAGCACGTTATCGAGCGAAGTGCGTTTCGAAGACCTGTTCGCAATAGTGGTCGGTCATGCCGGCGATGAATTCGACGGCGGCACGGCGTACTCCCACGATATCTGCCCGGCGACGGTATTGGGGGGCCATCTTGTCCGGATCACTGACGAAACCGTCAAACATTAACTTGATGCGTGCCTGGGCCTGTTCCCGCACCTTGATCAATTCCGCATGACGATAGACACGCTGATGCAGAAACGACTCCAGTTCCGTTTTCTGTTCGGCGAGTTCACGGCCGGGTCCGATCAGAAAATCGCTGTTCATCGCTTCGGTGGCCGATCGAAAACCGCGTGTGCCCAATTCACCACCACAACGCTCCAGCATGTCCGTCACCTGACGGTCGATCAGACGATGCACCACGGCCTTGCGCAGTTGTTTGGGATTGAGGCCGTTGTATTGCCGGTTAACGAAATCAAGGCACTCGGCGATGAGCGGAATTTGGGCCATCTCCTCCAGCGTCACCAGACCCAGTTTCACGGCATCGTCGGTGTCGTGTGCATCGTAAGTGGTGCTGTCTGAAGCATCGACCAATTGTACTTCCAGCAACGGTCGCGGCCCGCTGGCCTCCTTGTCGACACGTGCCGTCTGGCCTTCCAGAACTTCCTGCGTCAGATTCAGCCCCGGCGTTTCGGTGTATCGCACTTCCAGCACCTGCACAATGGTCAGCGCAAACTGGTTGTGCGAGAAACCGCCGACGTCGTGGGCCGCCTGGTTCAAGGCATCTTCACCGGCATGCCCGTAGGGCGGGTGACCAATGTCATGCATCAGCGCCAGCGCCTCGATCAGGTCCTCGTTCAGCCCCAGGGCCCGTCCAATCGTGCGGGCAATCGTGGCCACTTCCTGCGTGTGCGTCAGCCGCGTGCGGTGATAATCGCCCATGCGACCGGTAAACACCTGCATCTTGCCGCTCAGCCGGCGATAGGCGGAACTGTGCAATATGCGGTCCCGATCACGTTGAAACGGACCACGATAGGGATGCTCGGGCTCGTCAAACTGGCGACCGGCCGAGTCGCAGCTGTGCATGGCGCAGGGAGCCAGCAACAGACTTTCCCTGTGCCGGGTCGTGGCCAGTTGTCGGGACAAATTGCTGAGCGAGGAGGAATTCATGGCGTTGTGATTCGTTAGCGAAGCCGACGGCCCGATTATTGCCAGGGCCCTTCTTTGTTCAAGTCGGGAGAAGTGATCGGACTAAGGATCTATGTAATAATGTCTGTAATAATGTCGAATTCTTTAGCGGAATGGCGCAAGCCACCCAGTGCTTTGCGAGCGAGCAAATGCTGCAAGACCGGACGGCTTGCGCCGTACCGCTAACATTGTCGCATAGACCCTAATCGAGTCGCGTGGACAGACCGCGGGAGGTTGTGGCGGGGGCAAACAGATCGTCCTGCCCGGTTTGCACGGGGCGAATCAACAACACACGACGCGGACCTGCCGGATCGGGACCGCCAAAAAATTGCTGTCCGAGGCAGGAGACCGCACCATTCCAGCTGACCATCAACGTCTGGCCAAGCCTCAGCTGATGCCGAAAGTCAAGTTCATCGATTCGCAACGTCTTTTGCTTCTCCTGCACCAAAAACGATTCCTGGTCGATCGCGTAGCGCAGTCGCCGCTGGCCATGCTGGATGGCAGGTCGCAGCCACAACTGGATGTCGCCGTCGCCTGCCGGAACCTGACTGATCCGAAAACCACACTGGGCCAGTTCACATTGCCCGCTCCGTTGCCGCTGGCCGTCCGCCGTGACGACGCTCCACGTGATGTGTTCCCACATGGGCGAGCAGGGCGTCCAGTGTTCCGAGGCCGCCTGCAGCTGTTCAATCTGCTTGATCGAAAAGGGGCGGGCATCGTCCAGGGGGATCAGGGGCAGGGAGGCATCAGCGACTGGCTCGCGCCCTGACGTAATCAGGGGACGCGTCCATTCGAGAATCGCCGTCAGCTTGCCCGGCAACTGGGTTCCCAACCGGCCCACACGAATACCATTGAGATCCAGTTCGCGGCGAGTCGACAGCGGCAAATTCTGGACGTCCGCATATTGCCAGATCTCCTCAAAGGCGGCGATCTGTTCGTCAGCGAGGGTGACCACGGCGATTTCCAGTGCTGCGCTGCCGGGTGCCAGCCGCGGCGCGGGCAGCGGGGAATAACTGGCTGCACTTTCGGCAGGCCCCTGACGACCCCATTGCGAACAACCACCGGCCCACAGTAACAACGTGGCGGCAGCGCACAGAGCCAGATTGAATGCAGGTGATTTCATACGAGACGCAACAATACAGTCAGGGCAGAAAATGCCGCCTCGTTCTGTATGTCCACAAGGACACGACGTCAATAGAAATGCTTGCAATGCCAGCCGCAACGCACAATGCTGTCAG
>CAMYKF010000382.1:0-2236 GCA_947258905.1 uncultured Pirellulaceae bacterium
CCTTCAGCGCGAAGGGTACGCCGTGCATGGGGCCGTCCACCTGACCGGCGTCGCGGCGCTGCTCGGATTTCCGCGCAGCGTCCAGGGCGGCATCCTCGGTGATGCGGATGAAGGCGTTCAGATTGGGGTCGTGGCGGGCGATGCGATCCAGGAGCGCCCGGGTGTAGTCCACGGGCGAGAGCTCACCCTGGCGGATGCGCCGTGCCGCCTCCACCGCGCTGAGGAACCCCAGTTCGTCGCTGGCATCGGCGGCGGCAGGGTTCGGGTTACTCACCTTTGGCTCGCAGGACGTATACATGGGCCGGCTCGATGGCGGGCGAGTCCGGTCGGGCGAGGCGCGCAGCGAAGCCCTGCACCAGGGCGTATGCGCGGGTGATCGCCTGGGGATCGAGCCGTTGAATGATGTCGCGATCGTCCTGCAATTCGGTGATGGCAGGATCCAGTCGCGCCAGAGCGGCGGCCCGGAATTTGTCCGCAGTCCCTGCGTCCGATTCTTCCTGTACCCGCCGCGCCTGCTCGCGATACAGCATGGCCGCGCAAAAATAAACCTGCAAATGCGTGGGCAGCTGGATGTCCTGCAAGTGGTTCCAGCCCGCCGCGGTTTCATTGACCACGTAGTTGCTGTTTTGCGTTGCCAGACGCAGATCCGTGGCGGCCAGCGCCTGCAGATAGGCCAGCGAATTGCGGTGCTGCAAAGTCTGTTCGTAATTGCGATCGGCATTGGGCGGGTTGGCCTGACGATAGGCCTCCAAAGCCAGTTTCGGCTGGCCGCTGGCCAACAGGCAATCCTGTCGCAAGCCCTGAATGCGTCGATCGAGGTTTTCCTGCGGAATGGCATCCACGATTTGCAATGCCTCTTGCGGACGCTCGTCATCCAGCAGCCAGCGGGCCAGGGTGGCTTGCAAACCGAAATCGTCGTGCAGCCGCTCGGCGATCTGCCGCAGCTGGATGATGCTTTGCGCTTGCTGGCCGTCCAGATAACGTTCCATCACCACGGCCGCGCGCCAGCGATCGATTTCTCCGCGACAGCCATAGAACATGACCGGAATCAGCACCAGCAACACCACTCCCATAATCAACAGGTAAGTGCCGCGGGCAGATGTCGTTGGCTCTGCGGGAAAATCGTTCAACTTTGCTGGTCGCCTTCGAGATAATCTTTGGTTTCTTCATACAGCGCACGGCGGACTTCGACCAGTCGGCGGGCGTCAGTGATCTTGTTCCCCTCTCCATCGGTCACGTAGAACACCGCAATCACCTGCATGCCGAAAAGTGCCACGCGGGCAAATCGCACGTCCAGCTTAAGTTCGTAAATCCGTTTGGATATCCGGTACTGCAGCCCCAGCCGGTACCAGGCGAAGACATCGATCACGTTCACCGGCGTGACGGCCTGATTGTCAATCTGGACGGTGATCGGTGGCATGGGCAGGTTGCCGCGTCGTCGCGGATCGTCCTGCCAGCGGATGGGGAAAACCGGCGGTTCGGTTTCCTTGGCCTCGGCCAGCTGGCGAGCCCGTTGCAGCAGATGATTCAGACGCTGTTCGGTCGGCGGCTCGTTCAAATTCGGATCATCAAACTGGAACCAGTACCAGACAAACGATTCCTCAAGGTGCTTGATGTCCGCGGTGCGAATTCGCAGGCCCTCGTTGGCCAGCATACCCGTGATGCGATAGAAGATGCCCGAGCGGCGTTCGACGCGGCGACCGATGCACAGTTCCATCATGCGGGCATCATCGTCGTAATTGATCCAGCAGGCAGACTGGTATCCGGTGGTTTGCCGCATGTCCAGCAGTTGTTTGGCAATGACTTCGGCGGAGTGTCTGCGAAAGAAATTCCGCGGCAGGCTGCGCGCCTGCGTCAACAGCCAGATAGCGGTCTCGTCGTCGGGAGCCTGCGCGCGAAAGGCCGCCAGCTCCTCGGCCTTGATGGACTCCTCGGTTTGTTCATCGTGCATGCCTTCGAGCAAGTCAAGGGCGCGATGATACAGGTCGGTCAGCAAACCGAACTTCCACTGATTCAGTGTGCCCGGACCGACCGCCGCAATATCGGCACACGTCAGCAGGTACAGCATTTTCAGCATCTTTTTGGAACCGACGTTGGCGGCAAACTCGGCCACCAGGATTTCATCGTTGATATCGCGTTGAAAGGCCACGTGACTCATCATCAGATGATTGTGCACCAGAAATCTGACCGCTTCGGCTTCCTCGGGTTCCATACCCAGCCGCGGGCAGATTTCCTC
>CAMYKF010000382.1:2254-17507 GCA_947258905.1 uncultured Pirellulaceae bacterium
CTTCCGAATGGTCTTCGGGATACCCCTTGCCCAGGTCGTGAATCAGCAAGGCCAGATGCAGGACGCTTTTGTCACGCAGCGCCCGGTAGGCCTTGCCCGGCGGTCCCTTGTCATCCTCGAACTCGGTCGCGCGCTCGACGGCCTGAATCGAATGCTCGTCGACCGTGAACTTGTGGTACTCGTTGAATTGCATCAGGTTACGGGCGTGTGCAAACGGCGGAATGATCTGTTCCAGCACCCGCATCTCCGTCAGTCGACGCAGCATGAAACCAAGATTGCGCGGGTTGCGCAGCAGAGCCAGGAATTGCTGGCCCGTTTCCTGCGAGAATTCGATTGGGCGGGATTGAATCATGGAATCGCGAATCGTCTCCCATGTTTCGTAATCGATTTGCCGCGAGTGAATGGTGGACAGCTGCATTAGACGCAACACGCTGGCCAGATCCGTCTTGACCTGGTCCAGCGCCTCGGCCTGCACGCCGATGTGAAACGGACTCATGCAGAACACGTCGTCGATGGGTCGGGAAATCAGCGAATCGAACACGTTGGCAAACGAGCGGCGATGCCGGGAGACGTCGACGAAATGGTCACTGCAGTAGCGAATCTCGCCGGTGTGATGGAAATAGTCACGCATCATCTGCTCGACCGGCAACGACACTTCCGAGCCCTGATAACCCCATTTCGCGGCGATCCGCACCTGCTCGTTCTTGCCCAGCATGTCGTTGGCGCGGTCGGCGTGAAAGTGCAACTCATTGCGCAATCGCAAGAGGAATTGGGAAGCCTTGTTCAAACGAGCCGCGTCCAATGACGAGAGAGCGCCGATGCGGCACAGCTGGTCGATGTCGGTTTCGCCAAAACGCACAAAACCCAGCCAGCGGACCAGGTGCACGTCACGCAAACCGCCGCGGGTTTTCTTGACGTTGGGCCGCAGCAAATAAACCGTCTCGCCGAATTCCACACGCTCGGCTTCCCGCGCTGCGATGATCGAGCGAATCAGGTGCGAGGCGCGGCGCGTGCCAATCCGTTTCAGGCGGCTGAGAAAGTTCTGGTACAGGTCCACACTGCCGCCGATGACGCGTGACTCGGTCAGTGAGGAAAAAATCAGCGGATTGGCCAGTGCCATCGAGCAGGCTTCACGTGGCGTCCGCATACTGAACCCCAGCTGAATGCCGGTGTCAAAAATCGCCTGGGTGTAACGCCGTGTGAATTCCTCGATGACGTCGTCGGAATGCCCCCGGTACAGCGTCATGAAATCGACGTCGGAATAGGGAGCCACTTCGCGGCGACCACAACCGCCATGCAGCACCAGCGCCACACGCGAATGGATGTCCTGGCCCTCTTCCTCCAGCTCCTTGCGGATACTGTGGTACAACAGCACGAGAACGTTATCGACCAGGTCACTCATGCCGTTAACGACGCGACGGCCAGGGGCTCCGTCATCGTGCAGCGACTGCAATTGCACCCGTCCCTGACGATGCCATTGCCTGGCCTTGAGAATGTACTCGCTAAGTCCCGAGCCGGTCGCCATGATGAGACAGTTCGTTGGTCATGAATTGTGAGCCGGCAGGTCGCGCACCCTGTCCGGGCATCATCCGGCCCGCCACACGGGGTTGTTCAAGGTATCAGAAGGAATGGCGCTTTGTTCAAAGTTCTCCCGTGCAAGGAGAGGCTTTACCGCCCTGCCGTTCCTAAACGGCTTCCTCTCCCTTTTCGCCAGTGCGTATGCGAATTGCTTCCTGCAAATCGGTGACGAAGATTTTGCCATCGCCCATCTGGCCTGTTTTGGCCTTGGCCACGATGGTGTCGATGATGGTTTGCAGCGCCGCCTCGCTGCATACGACTTCAATCTTGACCTTGGGCACAAAATCAATGGCGTATTCGGTACCCCGATACATTTCCGTATGGCCCTTCTGTCGCCCAAATCCCTTGACCTCGGTGACCGTCATGCCGGCCACGCCGATGTCATTCAGGGCGTTTTTGATGTCTTCGAGTTTGAAGTGCCGAATGATGGCTTCGATTTTTTTCATGCGTGTGCTCCCACCCAAGTTTAATCGGCTGACCCGCGAAAATAAATCAAGCCAACCGTCTGTGTCGATCACCGGTGGTAGCGATCAACGCAGCACCGCTGTTTCGGTTTAAGGGATTGTATTCTTCGATACGGTTGCCGACCGCATGCTGCCTCAACTCGACATGCCGTTTGTCCGCCAGGTCATCAATGCCTGCCTTGCGTCTTACTCATGTCTCCGGTTCCGCGGGCCGCCACAGCGGTTCGGTAATATCGTGAGCGTGATTCACCCTGCGAGCGGCCACAAAACACCAGTCGCCCAGCCGGTTCAGCCAGGCCAGCGGCGTGCCCGCGTCGGCCTCCGGGTACTGGTCAACCAGGGCGACCATTTCGCGTTCGGCGCGCCGGCAAACCGCCCGCGCCACATGCAGTGTTGCCGCGGCTGCATGGCCACCGGGCAGCAGGAAATTTCGCAGTTCAGTCAATCCGGAATTCATCGCATCAATTTCATTTTCCAGTCGCTCGACATCAGTTGTTGTGAGCTGCGGCAATTCCATTTTTGTTTCCGCGCCCATCGCGGCAATCCGCGAACCCATCGATAACAGATCCGACTGGATCATTTGAATCTGATCGCCCACGGCGGCAGGCGGATCACTCGCCGCGGCCAGCCCGAGTACGGCACTCAGTTCGTCCAGCGTGCCGCACACAGCCAGTCGCAAATCGCTTTTACGAGTTTGCTGTCCACCCAGTAACTGCGTGTTGCCGTCGTCGCCGAATTTCGTATAGATTCGCATGGAGTCGTCAAATTCCGTTGTCGCAGTCGCTTGAAGACCTCGTGACCCCTGCCGGCAGACCCGGTGGTCCACTTTTCAGCGACGCAGTTTTTGGTCAGGATAGACCCCTAATTTGATGGGACAACTAACGGAGTGCAAGTCATCATGATGACGGATCAAATAAAAGCCGATATCAAGGCCTGTGGCGTACTGGTGTTTCGCGAGAACCCCGACCTGCAGTTTTTGCTGATGCAGCACGCTGATCGCTGGGACTTGCCCAAGGGTCGCCTGGACGACGGCGAAACGGAATACGAAGCGGCGTTGCGTGAACTGCACGAGGAAACCGGTATTCGGGACAAGGACATCGAACTGGATCCGCATTTCCGGTTTAGCCTGATGTACACCGTGCGGCTCAAGAAATACGACGGCGAGCCGAAACAAAAGGAACTGGTCGTGTTCCTGGGCAAGTTGCAAAAGAAAAAGCTCAAACTCAAACTGACCGAGCATATCGGTTACGAGTGGATGAACTGGGACCCTCCTCACCAGATCCAGGCCCAATGCATCGACCCGCTGCTGCACGCCGTCGAAACCTACTGGGCCCAGGGCAAGGACTAACCCGGGATTTCTATCTTCTTCGTCGTCGTGATCGTAGTCGTAATCGAGGGGGTCGGGAAATCGTGGGGATGCCTGCGATGTCGATCTTTTGCGTGCTGGCGTTTGACAATGGCCCTCACCCGCCCTGCGGGCACCCTCTCCCCGAGGGAGAGGGGAATAACGAAGACGAAAACGAGAGAAACAGGATGAGGAACCGGTCCGTTACTGCTCGCCTGAACCGACCAGCAGGAATCGGGTTTCATTGCAGGCGTACATTCCGCACTTGGTGTTGTACTGCCAGCAATCAAGACAATGGGGCGTCTTGCAACGCACGCAAATCACCATTTGACCCTCAATGTCGCTGCTGCAGATAGGACATTGCAGCTGTTCCACGGCCGTCATCACGACATCCTCGCGGAATTCGATGCCTTCACTTAGCGTCAACGTGAACTGGTCATACAACTCGAGGCAATAACGCGTGAAGTCATCAAGTTGTTCGTAGTACCTGATGTAAGCGTATTTGCGGATCGTCAGCCAGCCGCGATCGACGGTAATGCGCAGGGGAATGTTTTCCAGCATTGCGGCCAGTTGCTGGATCTGCCAGCGTACTCCGCTGCTGACTAACCGCTGGACGTTCTGCGGATTCCGTTTGCCCGCGAACACAAGGAAGGCCTCGTCAAAGGCGGCATCGCCGGCGGGGATGGGCTGCGCGTTTCGCAGCGCGCGTAATTGCGGTGCCTGACCGGCAGGGACAATTTCCATTTTGAGCGGCTTGACCTGGGGCCAGGCCAACCGCATCTCGGTTGTTTTCACCGCCCTGTTGCGGCCTGCCCGGCGGCAGCGCACGCGACAGTCGGTGCCCTTGTACTTGAACGTGGCGACCGGCGGGCGTGTCAGTTTGGCAGCGGTGTACCAGCCGCCATACCGTTCGGCAACTTTCTCAAACGCCTGTGTCCACTGGCTGCGTCCCTGCACCAGGTTCAGGATGATGAACGTCAGGATGATAATCGTCAGCAGTGGAACGAGTACTTCCAGCATTGGCGCGCCTGCTAATCGATGAAATGGACAGGCGGTTTTTGCGACGCAGCTTCCTGACCGGTGTCCTCAATGACGAGCCGGTCGGTCGCGGGCAACTCGCGGAATTGCCCGCCGTGACGTCGATATCGCACGATGTTGGGATTATCGGCGGAGGACTGGACCAGCGATCGCTGATCGACGGGCAAGGTCACGGCGGTTTGCATGCCAAACCACTGCCCTGCCCCGATATCGACCGGGTGTTCCAGATTCACGACCACTCCACGAAGGGCGTCCCAAATTCGCTCAACGACAATATCGAGGGTTACCCGGGGTTGCCAGTGGATGCCCAGTTCGCGGAGATCCACGATTCCATCGGCCGGAATGTTTGGATGAAAAAATGACGAGGTGATGCGGCACTGCGGGGCTTGCTGCGGATAGTCCGCCGTCAGGCCGATTTCCAGGTCGACATGATCGGCCAGCTGCATCCGCCCGGCCGAGGGTCCGCCGTTGGCAATCGTGCGGCCCTCAATGTGAACTTCGAACTGTTGTGCAGCGTCGCTGCCGGGTTGCAACGGCGAGACCGACCAGAAACCGGAATGGCTGGCCAGGTCCTGCAGTTGTTGCCAGTCGCGATCTGCGCGGTTGTCGGATTCGATCATGGTAGTGTTGGTTTCCAGCCTCAGAGGGAACTATTCGTCCGGTTCGTTGCCGAAGGTCATGTCGGGAGGCGCGGGTCCTGTTTCACGTTCAGGCGGGGCCGGGTCGCTGTGCGGTTCGTATTCGTCGATGTCACGAAAGCGGCTGGCGATGAATCCGCCGCCAAACAATCCGAGTACGGCCGTCAACACCGCGAGGCTGATGGCGTACAGCCACGGCATGCCGCCGAACGCGGTCTCGGCCTTGATATCGGCGTTCAGCTGCCTTTCCTGTGCCAGCTCGTTTTCCAGGTCGCCAATCCTGGTAATCTTGTTGCCAAGTTCCTGATCCTGTTCCTTGATTTTGGTCTGGTCGTTTTCCTGACTGCGTAATAACAGGGCGCGATCCTGTTGCAACTGGGTGATCAGAGCCGTTTTGGCCTGGTCGCTGGTGTTGAGCCGCACGTTTTGCTGCGCGAGGTTTTCGACACGTTCGACGACGCCGGTCCCATCGCCTGCAGGCTGTGCGTTGGCCCATTGGCCGAGGATCTCGCGGTAGACCTGGTTGCGTGTGTCCTGGGCGAACGTGTTGGCGGGCGCGGGTGGACTGAGCAGCTTCCAGGCAATCAGGCCCAGCACCGCCAGCTGGATGGTCAGCATACCCATCACCGCGATCAGCATGACCGGTGACTTCTGGTCGTGGATATTCACAACAGGTTGCATGGCCGTTTCTCCATCAAAGGATTCATAACGAGGATCAAAGTAGGCCGGGTTCGGCGTTGCCAGTGCGTGGGCGAACTGCAGCAACTCGGTCCGGCGAAAACGGTTGGCAAACAGGTAGAACCCGGACACCTGTTTCTTGAGTGTCTGCCCCTCGACTTCGTTCCAGAAAAACCAGCCGCGATCTCCGCGGCAAGGATCGATAACCAGGGCCACATCGAGGGAATCGTTAAAAAAGTTGTCGCAGATAAACATGTCCATACCGGACAGGAAGACGCCCCAATCGGGGTGGGTGTGATACCAGCCGACCAGATGCAAATCGTCAGGGAATTGTTCGCGGTCACGTGTGATCTGGGCCCAGGTATCATGGGTAAATTTGAAACTGCCGCGCGTGGCTTCGTAATGCTCGGCCCGCAACGCCTCGCGGACGACCACAAACGACTGGCCCTGTTCGTCCACAAACTTGCCGCCCAGCAGGACACCGCCCAGTTCCACATGCATGTTGGTACGGGCATGGCCTTCCATATCCCGCATCACATCCAGATTGACGAAGATCGGCAAATCCGATTTGTCAATTTCACCGCACCCCACCACGGCAAACTGGCGGTCGTGATCGGGTCGCAGATGCGATTCCGGCTCGCGGTGTTCGACTTGTCCGAATTCGATTCCCGAGTCCATACGTCGTCTGGTTACCGGTGAGGCGAAAGTTGCAGAAACAGCGTGTCCCCGGCGGTCGTGGTCAGTTGCAGGATGTCGTTGTCGGGAACTCCGGCATTGGCCAGCGGCTGATCCGCCAGCGGGCCATCGACATCGATTACATGCAACATGTTGGGAGCCATAGGTTCCTGACACGTTTGGCAAACGGATTCATTCATGCTGACTTCCGGACGCGTCCGCATCACATCGTGACTGGTCTGGCACCGTCCACAATCCAGAGAAACCACCAGATCGCGGTCGAGCTGCAGGGATTCAATCGCCCCCGCATCATGACTTGCCAGGCTGGCAGCGACATCGGCCAGACTGTGTTGGTGATTCAGGGCCGATTCAATGATCGGTTCATACGTTTCGTGGCTGAGGCAATCCTCGCGGTGCTGGTAACCGGATTTGTAGAACTGGTTAGCCGCTCCGTTAAACACCATGGCCGAGCCGTGATCGGTGGGAATACCGTGCAGCAGCTTGAGGGCTTCCTGCACCTGCAACCCGCCAATGATCGAAGCGATGGTGGGCGCCGTGGGGACCTTGCCTTGCAACAGGTCCTCGCGTTTGAGCAACGGGCAGCTGTAACGCAACTGGATCAACTGGTAATCCATTTCGGTCATGCCGCACTCGTAACAGGCGCCGTCGGGTGGCAAAAACACCTTGGCCACACCGTTGATCTCCTGAATGCCGCCATCGATCCATGGCGTGCAGACTTTCCAGCACATGCGGTTGACCCACAAGCGGGCTTCGCGATTGTCCAGGCAACCGATGACCAGATCCATACTCCGCACCAGCCCCAGCCCGATTTGGGTCAGTACATTGCCGTTGATCGACGTAATGGAAACATCGGGGTTCAGGTCACGAACTGCATGGGCTGCCACATCTGCTTTGGGCTTGCCCCTGTCATCGGCGCGATACAACACGCTGCGCGACAGATTCGAATTCTCGATGACGTCAAAGTCGATCAGGGTGATGTGGCCGATGCCTACCAGCGCCAGATTCTTCAGCACCTCGTTGCCCAATGCGCCGGCACCGACCACCAGCACGCGGGACTCGCGCAGGCGATCCTGATCCCACCAGCCGATCAGTTTCAGCCGCGAGTACCGGTCGTCTTCGTCGATCGTGACACGAGATTCGTTCATTACAGTCTTCTGCAACCGCTCAGGTCAGCTGATTTGGTTCGGGGTTTGTTCATGACATTCTCTGCGGCCGCTCCATGTCAACTTTGTGACTCGGGCACGACAAAAAATCCGGCATCGACAATCTGGCCGTGTTGCCATTGAAAGAATCCCAGTTCACCCTGTCGCGGATCGACGACCAGAGCGACCTGCCATGGCTGACCAAAAAAATGACGATGAATAAATTCGTCCTGCCGCGACAAAAAGATACCAAAACCGGGATGCGTGTGATGCCACCCCACGATTTGATGCTCGGGAAACCGGTTCTCGATTTGCCGATGCACATGGGCCCAGCTGTCGTGTGTGAACGTCAGTGAATGGTGCTCGCTGTGCAGCGAAGTGGCCTGAATGTATTCGCTGATTTCCAAAAACGCGGTGTCGTGCTCAGGATCGCGGAACAGGCCCCCCAGCAAAAACCCGCCGACTTCCATGTCCGGATTGTCATCGGAGACCTGCAGCAGGCGATCCAGCACGTGCGCATGGATAAAGATCGGCGGCGCGCCGGGTGGAATGACGCCCATCCTCTGGCAGCGATGCCGCCCGGTGAGGCGTGGCAACGTACCGGCTGGCGCATCGTTGATCGCGGGTTGTTCGTTCATCACGTTCAATAAGGACACGACAGGACCTGTCCGTGGTTAGTGTGCGGGCCTCGACCTCCCGACAGCGCGATCCGGGGATCGCCCTAGTCCAAAAACGTAATGCCGTCGCTGGATTTGCGTGTTTCACGCACGACGTTTACGACGATGTCATCGGCGGCGGAGCGACTGGTGTCCACGACAACCGGAGGCGGTGCGGTCGGAGTGGTCTTGACCTCCGCCGTCACAATTTCGTCGGCCTGACCGGAGACACGATTTCGCAAAGGTCGATCGTCCAGGGGGAAACGGAAATCGGTTTGCTCACGCGCCCACAGGGCCGCTTCACGATTGTAGGGGCTTTCCACGTCATAGTTCTGGTAGCGAATCATGTCCCACAACATGACGCACAGCTCATCCAGTCTCAGACTGGGTACCCAGTTGGTTCCGTAGCCACCCAGGCAGACAATTCCGCTGGATGAAATGTTGGGATGAAATACCGGTGTCTGCCAGGAGATGCCGGGAATCAGACGCGGATAGGCGGCACCCAGGTCGACCACGATCTCATGGTTGTCGCGCAGAGCCACGGTGTTGCGTTTGGTCTTCCAGGTCCCCGGACCCTTAAAGAAAAAGCGGTAGACCTCGGGAAGTTTCCCGATGCTCTCAAAATGAAAAATCGTACTCTCGGCGCTGAGTTGCTGAATTCCGCGAAAGTCTGCTTCGAGACGACGGATACGAGGTGATTTTCTCATTAGCCAGCGACAATTTCCGGATACACAATGAGGTGGTCGCCATCCTCGACCATGGCCTCGACCAGAGTCTGGTCTTCGCGCAAACGCTTGCCGCCTTCCTTGTGGTCCAGGCTATAGCTCATGGGCTGGCCGTCGGGGCCGACCACGGGCAGGTTCATTTTGGTGATGATATTGGGCAGGATGCGCTTGACGGTAACAGTATCCGCGACCACCGCTTCCACCGACTTGGCCCCAGTTTGATCGAGGAACGTGACCTGCGTTCCCTGTTTTTCCGACGTCGCGCTCATATGCACCACTCCAGTATCATTAGCTTCACAAATCCGGTGTTTCCCGTTATTCGACGGGGTTTGCCGAATCTTTGCCTCAATCTTAGCGAAAACCCCCAGGCTGGCAATTATTTTGCCGGGCAAACGTAAATAGCTGGCAATCAACGGCCTGGCTGCCGATCAACCGCAGAGCGGTTCCCCTACGCAGCGACCTGCCATGCGGGATTCTACGTGATTTGATGTAGCTCCGTTCATCCGGCGTCATGTCATCCAGGCAGGGACCGGTGACTGCGACGCGCATGATGTGCGGCTTCGTCACACCCGTGACATCGGTTAGTTATCGGCGGTTCGCGCCGGTCGCGTGTTTCTGCACGGCTGCAGCCAAAAAGCGAGATTTAGCCAACTAATTTTTTGGAATCAGGGCCGTGGCGTATGAATCAATCACTCTGGCACGCCAGGTGCTGCTAAAGCTTTCGTCCATGGCTACGTCCCAATTACCCCCCAACCCAAAGGATTCCAACATGTTCCGCAAATCCATGCTGGTCGTGATTCCATTATGCCTGACCCTTGCCATATTCTGCAGTCAAGCCAGCGCACAGTACGTCGTTCCAGGTCCGCAGGGTCCGGTTGTCCAGCCAGGACCGGTTTACAATCCACCGGTCGTCTATCAGCAGTACCCGCAGGGCATGGTCACGTATCCAGGCAACACGTATCCAGGCAACACGTATACGACCTATTACCCGCCGTACTACCGCCCGTCGGTTCCCGTCGCTGGAACGCCGAGCACGATTACGACGTACAATCCGCAAACCGGTGGCTGGAATACGGCCAGTTCCCAGTGGAACAACACCTACTGGGATCCCGGTCGCAATGCGAGTCAATACAACAACCGGCGCTGGGTGCAGCGCCCCGTGTACAACACGATGGGCCAGATTACCGGTTACCAGGAAGGCTGGGTCTGGAACAACGCGTGGACCGGCCAGGAACACGGCAACGTCCAGACTTACACGCCCAACGCGACCGGCGGTGTCAACCAGGGCCAGATCCTGTACTCTCGTGACGATGGTGGAGGCAACTAGTCGTCACGACATGATCGCGCGGTCGGCCAGCAATGGTTGAACGAGAGTATTCATTAATCCCGCAGTCTGATTGGCTGCGGGATTTTTTCATGCTGTACATCCTGTCGAAATCAGGGCATCGGCGCTCCGATCCACGTGTGGAGTTATTTAGAGGGCATTTCAAAACCGGGTTTGGAAAGTTCGTAGTCCCGCCTTGAAAGTCCGTAGTCCCGGCTTCAGGCGGAATTTGTCACGATTCCGGCTAAAGTCGGCTAAAGTCGGTACTGCATACAGGGTCTTGAAAGGCTTCTAGTCGATTTCTCTGGCCAGCAAACCGTAAAACACGACGTCCTCGAACTGGCCCCATTTCTTGATGTGGCCACGCAACTGGCCTTCGCGTCGCATGCCGATTTTTTCCAGTACGCGGCCGGAGGCGGGATTACGGGTCATGTGATGGGCATGGATCTTGTGCAGTCCGAAATGGGCAAAGCCAAAACGGATCATCGCCCGGGCCGCTTCGGTGCAATAGCCGCGGCCCCAGTTCGGCTGGCCAATCCAGTAACCCAGCTCGGCGTTTTCGTCGATCGAATTCAGTTCCAGTCCGATGGCCCCCAGCGGCAAGTCACCGTCCGATTTCTCGCAAATGGCAAACACGGCGGCTTTGCCCTGATTCCAGAACTCGTCGTGTTGCGAGATCCACTTTTCCGCACCACCAGCGGGATACGGATGATCAATCGAGCGAGTGCAGGCGGCGATTTCCCGGCACTGTAACAGTTCCTGAATCACCGGGGCGTCTGCCATGCGAAACGGTCTGAGCAACAGTCGCGTGGTCTCCAGTTGGGGCTGGCTGACGGGCTCGTCGCGCGATTCGGGCTCGTCGCGTGATTCCGGGGAGTAGGATTCCGGGGAGTAGGATTCCGGGGAGTAGGATTCCGGGGAGTAGGATTCCGGGGAATTGGATTCCGGGTGATCGAGATGGTGGTCGCTCATAAATCGTGCCGGTCGGGAACTGCAGAATGGTCGCGGGCGGTGGTCAGATACCAGTTATACCGAAAGGTTCGGTTGTGCGGGTGCAGAACGGGCCGCTCTGCCCGGGATGTCGGCGTGGCCGGCAATCTCGATTCGTGGCGTTGAAATTTGTGACCTAGGGTTGTGCAGACCACGTCGCCGACGATCCCCGGGGTCATTCGGCTGACCGTGTTAGACCTAACCCGGTGACGTCAACGCCACGAGAGACCAATGGGATTTTTGCAGCAATTTTTCCAGAACGTGTTCCAGCAATCGCCTGCGTTTCAACATTCACCGCTGTCTGACAATTTGCGACAGCTCCAGTCGCAGCAGTTTCACGCGCATCTGGGTATTGATACCTACGGCGATTTCCGCCTGACCGATGCCGTGCGACCGGGCATGAATGCCAAAGTCCCGCCGACGCAGGGCTATCGTCACGAAGTTTACCAGGACGAGGAGTCCGGTTCGAGCGTGCCGGTGATCATGGCGGCTGCCAGCCGCGACGTACTGTTCCCGTTGTTTATGCAGCTGGTACAGCGACTGGGCGAAACGGTCGACGTGGTACTGGAATCCAGTCACAACCATGAAGCCAACGGTCATGTCGATTACTATCGCGAGCAAATTGACACGCCAGTGCTGATCAGCACCCTGTGGGATTACGAGGATCTCTTGATCAACGATGGCTGCACCGGCATCGCCGTGTTGAATCCGAATACGCCGCAAGAGATCCAGTTCGACGAGCACAAGCTGCTGATCATGTACGGCAGTCCGCTGGAGCCGTTTGAATTCCTGCTGGAGAACAACGGTGTCTTCTGCAACGAGGAGATGGGCTTTATCACGGAAGCCGATCACGTGCATACATCCAGTGAGGATTATCGCGATCAGTTCGAGCAATTGCGGACGCAACTGGGAATCGATGCCGATTTTGGTTCGGCCAACCAACCGCCGGGGGAACTGAACTTCTAGGCCGATTTGCCGGCCGGATGAATCCCGAGTTGCCATCCGACGGGAATTACATCAATCTCGTAATTTAGCGGGAGGGCGCGAGCCCTCCGGTCCGTCGCACATGCCCCAACACGGGAGGGCTCGCGCCCTGCCGCTACGATTCCCGGACACCTTCTCGCTTTTGGGTAGGCGTGCCACCCGAAGCCGGGCTTGATCTAGGCCTCTTCGGCGGCCAGCACTTCCTGCACGTATTTCGGCAGCATGGCCCGCCAGGTGACCCAGTCGTGATGCCAGGAGGCATCCCACAAGTCGACGCGGTTGGGAATGTTTTTTTCACCCAGCACGTGAGCGACCCGCCACGACTCTTCGACGTCTTCATTGGTGCCTTGACCGGTGGGGATTAGCACCATCCGCTGGCGTAACTGCTCCAGCTGCGGCCCCTCGGCAAGGCCGGGCACGAAGTGCAGAGGCGAATAGTAATAAAACTCGTCAAACCACTGCCCTTCCATCCATTTCTCGATGTCGTACGTGCCGCTCATGCAAATGGCTGTTGAAAACACATCGGGATGACGGCAGATGCAAATCAACGCATTGAGGGCCCCGATGGATGCTCCGGAAGTGATAACCTCGATATCGGGACTCTCGCAGTCATTGCGAATCAGCGGCACGACTTCGTGCCGGATGAACTCGTCGTATTGCTTGTGCATCCACACGCGATGGGCGATATCGGGATGAGTTACCCAGCTGCGACCGTTGAGACTGTCGACGGAATAGACTTTGAGCCGGCCTTGGTGAATAAACGACTCCAGTTGTTTGACGAGAAAAAACCGCTCGACTTCCTCCGCGTCGCCGCCCGCCGTGGGAAACAACAGCAACGGCACACCGTAACTGCCCCAGCGGACGACTTCCACATCGGTTTCCAGCCGCTGCGAGTGCCAGTGCTGCTTGTGTTTCAGGGCCTGGGTTGCCGGGTCGAGATATTCCATCATGAGCCGTCCGCCTGTAACGCATGTTGTTCGGCAAAATCGTGACGCCACGACTGGATGCGATCCCAGAATAGATTGGCAAATTCATCCAATTCGTGTTCGGGGAACAACGCGGCCACCTTTTTGCGGACCGTTTCCCGCGCCTGATCACTGGCAAAGAACTCCAGCGTCACCTGATCCAGATCCGCCAGGTGACGGTCGCAGAATTCCTCGAACCGCTCGGTTTCCATTTCGCGATGGCCAATCGCAGCATAGGCTGCCAGTCGCTCGCGGAACGGCAGATCTCGATCGAGGATGTCGTAGTAGGGCTGCCAGTTGAGATTGCGTTTCATACGACGACGCGTGGCAGCGCAAAAAATGGACCAGCGAATGTTGGCCGTCACGATCCACGGAAAGTGGTAATGCAGGGACGTCACCTGGGAATCCGGACAGGCATTGGCAAAGTCGATCGGGTACCACACGCCATCGCGATGCAACGATTCGCAGGAGTTGAAATCCCAGCCAAAAAAGGCGTTGATCGTCATCGTCATGTCGCGGAGCAAACTGGCTTCGTCGTCGTTGACGAAATCCCGAGTCATCTGGTAGCGATCGTGCAACGGGGCGGCCGGGTCATAGCTGACCAGCAGGAACTGCGGACCCAGCCCGATGCAACGCACAAAGCGGTCGAAGCCTTCAATGGATTGTTGCAGATGCATCAGGTAAGTGCCGCTTTCCTCGTAAGTGGCGCGTAGCTGTTCCTCGGACTCGATTCGCGACACACCTTTCCAGGCACCGCCATCGTAGGGCTTCATGAACATGGGATAGCCCATTTCGCGGCCAATCTGACCCAGGTCAAACATCTGCGCATATTGTTGCAGCGTGGTGTCCAGATCGTCGTGGTGCTCATAGGACTTGGGCGGCACCATCCAGGTTTCCGGCACCGGCAATCCCAGGTGAGCCATCGCGCAGTAGGTCGTCTGCTTTTCCATCGACTGGATCGACCACGGGTTGTTGTAGGTGTACAACCCGTCCATGAGCATGGCTTTCTTGATCCATTCACGGCTGGTGTGGTACCAGTGCGTGACCCGATCGATGATCAGATCGTAGTCGCAGGGTTGGCGAATGTTGTACGGCTCGATAGTGATGCGCTGCACGTCGAAACGTACCCGCTGGCCATCGACTTCGATTTCCAGGTCGAGTTGCCTGAGGATTTCCTCGTAGCAGATGGGCCAGCACAGATCGGCGCCGAGAGAGAGACCAATTTTTCGGGTTTCGGTGGTCATGAGTTAGTGGTGTCCGTAGTGGTTTGAGGCCGATTATATTCGGGTGAAAATCAGTTCGCCAATGGTTTGACAGATTCGGCTGGTCCTGGCATCGATCGTAGCGGTGGCTTCCAGCCGCTGCAGTGTAATTGCCAGCTCATATACGGCGGCTGGAAGCCACCGCTACGGTCAACATCACATATAGGTCACCCACAGTGGACCCGGGAACAGCCACGACAGGCCATCACGCAGACGGTCCCGCCAGTTCTCCCAGTTATGGCCGTCGAATGCCTCCACGTACTTGACGTTAATACCCTGGTCTTGCAGGAACGGGACCAGCGAGCGATTCTCGTAAATCAGGGATTCGTAGACGCCCGAGCTGACGAACATCTTTTTCACCGGTTGTCCGGGTTCCTTGCGGAAGCGGTTCATGAACTCAACCACGCGGTCAAACGCGGGACTGCGGGTGTGATCGCCGATATCGGTGAAGGCGAAACTGCCCGACTGGACCATTAGCGAGCCAAAGGTATCGGGATACCGCCAGGCGGTGGACAATGAGGCCACGGCGCCAAAACTGGCGCCCATCAGGCAGCGGCCCGACGGCTGATTGATCAGTGAAAATTCCTTTTCCAGTTCCGGCAGCAGTTCCTTGACAATGTGGTCCGCATGCCGCGGGTCATCGGCGTACTCATTGAGCCGTTTGACGGGATTGGACAGTGCCACGATCAGCGGTGGAATGTCCAGGGCGTTGATCAGGTTGTCCAGCACCAGATTCAGTCGGGAATACCGCAGGTAATCGTCACCATC
>CAMYKF010000383.1 GCA_947258905.1 uncultured Pirellulaceae bacterium
CCGAGAAACGAATTCGCCAGCGATCATTGGACCACGCACCGGTAGCCTGGGCGCGCACCGTGGTTCGTCCATGGCGGGCTGCGAAATCGAGAATGTCGATGCGATTTTCGTGAAAGCGAAAACGGCCCCTCACCTGTCGCATTTCGTAAGGAAACCACACCGGATTAATGGTGACCGACGACTGACGGTTTTCGGAAGAGCGAACTTCAGCGGTCACATCGATGTTCAGATCATCAGCCGCCGGATCGTATTGCAAATCAAGGTCGACAAGATCGACGATGCCGCCGGGCCGCAAACCCTGCCACGTTTCCCGCAAGTGGCTGGGCAAGGCATTTTTTAGTTCATCGTCCAGCGAAACCGTTTCAGCGAGAAAACGCAGCCTCAACCCCTGCTGGTCATCCCACGTACCGTTGCACACGACGTGACCGTTGTTATTGACTCCGCGAATCGATTCAAAGACGGTCTCCTGGTTTTCCACCAAAATCCGGCCTGCCACGTTGTAGAAGGGATAATTAAAGGCGTCATATCGGACCGTACCGCTGTCCAGCTGGATATCGAAACGGCGATTGACGATTGGCAAGTCGGGATCCAGCCGCTCCAGTCGCCCGGTGCCGTAAATATTGCCTGTCGCGTTGAAACGGCGCAAGGTACGGGCCAGTTCCGGCCGCAAGTAGTCAAAGGCTTGCCACAGTTTTTCATTAATTGGAATTCCGCCGCCCTGATTGTCGCAGCCAATTTCAAACCAGCCGGTCCAGTGGTCGCCCGGATCGAGAATACGCGCCCGCATTTGCACCAGTTGGCGTGCTTCGACCGCCGTCAGGTCCATGTTCATTTCGCGGTCAATCCACGAAACCGTTCCATTGCAACTGGTCATCGCGAACGGGAAGCGGAACCACGAGCACGAGCCGTTGGAAACAGTCGCCTGAATGTTTTTGCTGACCCTGCCCTGCTCGAAGCGTACGTCAAACGTTCCGTCGATATTGCCGCCCGGCTGATACTGCCGCCATACCCGTTGCATTTTGTCCGGCAACCACTGTACCAGTCGGGGAGTCAATTCAAAGTTGTTGAGGGCGCCTCGAAAATGCCAGTCCCGGCGATTCATCCAGTCCTTGACCAACAATTGCGCGCTGGCCGACCCATAGCCTACCTGGCAAGCGGCCTGAGTGACGTTTAGATTGGTGTTGTCAAATTCAAACTCAAGTGAACCGTTATGAATCTGGTGAGGCAACCTGGGATCCAGGCAATGCACATTGGCCGCTTTTCCCAGGATGCGGAACTGCGGCATCTCGCCGCCGCTTAGTCGCCCCGACACTCCGGCATTAATAGCCAGTTGCCCGCGCAATTCCCGAAGCGGAGTTCGCTGACAGCTGGTGAACTGGCAAAACAGCTTCGTCAAATTTTCGTTGATGTTGATCTGTTTGCCCGTAGCGACTACCTGCCACTGGTCGGCAGCCCGATCAATTCCCAACTTGAAATCGATTCGCCCCATTAGCTGGGTCGACAACGAGCCCTGTACGGTTTCCAGTTCCGAATTCTCCACATGCCGCTGGTAAGTGCCGTGGATACCACCAATGGTCAATGCGGTTCCCAGCGGACAACACGACGCATCAACCGTGACACTGGAATTGCGCAGGTGCAGTGGAAATTCGATCGCCTGTTCACCGGGGCCCTTCAATTTCTCCATAAGCACCCGGACATTCAGCTGACCCGCCGGGTCGGTGTGGCACGTCAGGTCGAGCCCGTCCAACATGACCGACTCGATCGTCGGCATGCCGGACAAGATATGAGTCAATTCGAATGGCGATTGCACAAACACCTGCTCGATGAAAACCACCGAATCACCAGTCCGGCGATCAACAATTTTCAGCTGATGCATGTTCAGACCGCTGCCTTCAATCCAGTGCGCCCGTCCCAGGCTGGCTACGAAGTGCGTTCCGGCCAGCCGTGTATTGAGTCGGCTGACGATCTGGTCACCAATCTTGTCGTGCACGACTTGCTTGACCAGCGTGAATCCCAGTGCGCCGGCCATCGTCACGAAACACACGACCCACAGAAATCCGCGTATAGGCGCAGACCCCGCCCGTCGGCCAGCATTTTGGCGCAAGTGAACTGGCAATTCACGTGACGATACCGACATCGCTTCGATTCAGACTGAAGAACGCGGACAAAGGGCGGCGGATTCTAGACAAGAAAGTCAATCAGCGCAAGAGATATCGCGGGACCGCCCCAAGCAGCCTCAAAAACCCCCGGGCAAGTGATAGCAAACGACGCTGGCATGAATTAAGCTACGCCAGTTCAGCGCCCGCACAGGGTTTTGGAATGGGCGCGATGAAATAGTCCTTAGCCGGGAAAATCGATGTCCAGCCAACTGCAACATAACCGTGTCATTTTTTGGGGCTGTTTCATTGCACTGATCGCAACCGCATTTGGGTTTGTGATTCGCACGATGATTATCGACGACTGGGGAGCCGAATTTAATCTTTCCCAGACGGAAAAGGGCAACCTGTTCGGGGTCGGCTTGTACCCGTTTGCCATCAGCATCGTGTTGTGGAGCCTGGTGATCGACAAGATCGGTTACAAGCCGGCGATGATCTTTGGCTTCGTGTGCCACGTTTTGTCGGCGATTCTGACCGTGACCGCCAAGGGCTATTGGGGGCTGTACTGGGCCACGTTTATCGTTGCCCTGGGCAATGGAACCGTGGAAGCCTACATCAATCCGGTCGTGGCCACGATCTTCAGCAAGGAAAAAACGAAATGGCTGAACATACTGCATGCTGGCTGGCCGGGCGGACTGGTGCTCGGCGGCGTGTTGACGATCACCGTCGGAGCGATGGGCATCGACGATTGGCGGCTCAAGGTTCTGTTGTTGCTGGTTCCGGTCGCTATTTATTTTCTGATGCTGATTCGCGAGAAGTTTCCCGTGAACGAGCGAGTGGCCGCCGGCGTTAGTTACAAGGACATGCTGCGCGAAGTCGGATTCGTGGGATTCTTCATCATTGTGCTGCTGATTACCTCCGAAGTGATCAACGTGTTGATCGGCATGGAGGTAATTGAGAATCCCGGCCAGCCTCCGTTGTTGCTGATCAGCACGTGGGTAATTTCAATCGTGCTGACGGCGATCTACGCGTTCTTTTGTGATTTTGCACCGGGTCGTCCGTTGTTCATTTTCCTGTTGCTGATCATGATTCCCCTGGCCACTACCGAACTGGGAACCGATAGCTGGATTACACCGCTGATGACGGCTGAAATGACCAAGCTCGGACTGGATGCCGGCTGGGTGCTGGTTTACACGTCGGCCATCATGGCTGTGTTGCGGT
>CAMYKF010000384.1 GCA_947258905.1 uncultured Pirellulaceae bacterium
CACGGCCTTGGTTTCCTGGGGCTTGCCGTCCTTGTTCCACATTTCTCCCGAGTTGCGGATCATGGCCGGCATGGAAGCGTCAATGATGATGTCGCTGGGTACGTGCAGGTTGGTGATGCCCTTGTCGGAATTCACCATAGCCAGGTCGGGGCCATCGGCGAGGCCCTTGACAAAGTCGGCCTTGATTTGCACGCGATCTTCCTCAGGCAAGTCGTTAATTTGCTCGAACAAATCGCCGAGGCCGTTGTTCAGATTAACGCCAGCCTCATTGAGTGCGTCGGCATTGTGATCGACGGCGTCTTTGAAGAACACGCGCAACACGTGACCAAAAATGATCGGGTCAGAAACCTTCATCATCGTTGCCTTGAGATGTACCGAGAACAGCACGCCCGTGGACCTGGCGTCGTCCACCTGTTGTTGCAGAAACGCCAGCAAGTGTTTTTTGCTCATCAGCGTTGCATCGACGACCTCGCCGGATTGCACCGGAACGGATGGCTTGAGAACCCTGATGCCGCCATCGGTATCGACCAGTTCGATACGCAGATCGTCATCGGCTGGCATCGTCATCGATTCTTCGTTGTTGCGAAAATCCTCGTCAGTCATCGTGGCCACGTGAGATTGCGAAGCGGACGACCAGGGACCCATGGAGTGCGGGTTATTGCGCGCGTATTGCTTGACGGCCCGGGGAGCGCGGCGATCCGAGTTGCCTTCGCGGAGCACGGGGTTGACGGCGCTGCCCTTGATCTTGTCGTAACGCGCGCGGATCTCGCATTCCTCGTCGGTCGCCGGTTCTTCGGGATAATCCGGAATGTCAAAGCCCCGGGATTGCAGTTCCGCGATGGCGTCCAGCAATTGCGGCAGCGATAATGCGACCGGACAGCGAAATGTCGCGTGTCTCGACAGGGATTTCGCAGGCCCCCGCGAATGCTTCGATGATGGGCAGCAGCGAGCGAGTTGCCAGAGCGGGTGCTTCGTCGGTGAATGTATAGATGATTTTGTGATTCATGATTTGCGGGCCGTCGAAATGCAGCAACAAGACCGGGTTAAATCCGCACTCACTTTATAGAAAATGCCGAAATTGGCCAGATGTCGGCCGGACACAGTAGCGGTGGCATCCTGCGCATCCTGCCGCCGATTTCTTCCGGTTACGGCGGCTGGAGGCGCTGGAGGCCGACGCTCGGCTGCGGCATCCTGCCGCCGAATTCGTTCCGTTACGACGGCTGGCGCTCCGGGCGATAACCGTTGTTGGCCAGTACATTGGGAAGAGCCAGTGCTGCGATGGCGGGGAATGACTGGAAGTGATGAAAATTGTGCTGCAGGCCGTACATTCCGTTGAGATGGCTGTGGGTTCCGGACAGAATCACGCTGCGGCTGGGACTGCAACTGGCCGTGGTGGCTTTTTTTTTTGGCATACGCGTTTCGAAACAGCACTCCATCGGACGCCAGCGCATCGACATGAGGCGTAACGGCCACGGGATCGCCATAACATCCCAGCGTCGGGCTTTCATCGTCGGTCACAAACAGGGTGACGTTGTGATCACTGGCACCGCACAGGCTGGCACACACGATAGCCAATAGCGTTGCCCCGGGGACGGAAAGGCAGCGAGGCCAGCGGCTGGTTTGCACGGAAAATCCCCCCGGTTGCGGCAACGACCCAAAACGGCCAATCTAGTCCATGCGATGCAGACCGGCAATTTTTCCGGCTGTGCGCTCAGCGGTCCCCCGTTCCAAAAAACCGGCGGGAGTTTGGCTGTTTTTGTGAAGAAATTCCCAAACAAATCAACGATAATTCTCTGAGGGGCAACCGGGCTTCTGGTGCGCCCGGTTTTTCGATCCAGATACGCACAGCTGTTTCCTGATTATGGCCAACGAATTGACTGCTTCGCCGAACGCAACCGCGACGGCATCCAATACTCCGGCGGACATTGCCGATTTGCCGGAAAAGACCATCAAGCTGGCCGCCGAAGTCTTGCGTGCCTCGCGCGAGCATGAAACCAGTGAGGAACGCTCGTATTCGGAAACCATGGCGCGGATGATGGATGACGAACCGGGCAAGAAGTTCACGATTGCCATGGTCGACCAGGTGCTGCGGATGCAAAAGCCGCGACGCTCGGCCAACCGGCTGGCCAGTCTGATTCGCGAATATGGCATTCCGAAGTACTTCGCCTGGTTTGATCGCTGCCTGATGTGGTGTGGCAATATGTTTGCCAAAGTTTTCCCGGGACTGGTCATGCCGTTTGTTAAACGTCGGGTCCGCACCGATTCGTCGCATGTCATCATCTCGGCTGAAAAGGACAAGTTTCCCCATTACCTGGCCAAACGCAGGGCCGAGGGAATTCGCATCAATTTCAATCAGCTGGGTGAAGCTGTTCTGGGTGATCGCGAAGCGGACCGGCGCTTGCAAATCTATCTGGACCGGCTGACCGAACCGGATATCGACTACTGCTCGGTCAAGCTTTCATCGGTCGTCAGTCAGATCAGCCTGACGGGTTACGACAAAACGCTGGAGGAAATCAAGGAATGCTTGCGCAAGATTTACCGCGCGGCGATCAAGGGCGGAACGGAAGACCAACCCAAGTTCGTGAATCTCGATATGGAAGAGTATCGCGATCTGCATATGACCGTCGACGTCTTTCAATCGGTGCTGGATGAACCGGAGTTTGACCACCTGAGCGCCGGCATCGTGCTGCAGGCCTACTTGCCCGATTCGTTCGCGGTGCAAAAGAGCCTGACGGAATGGGCTCGGCGTCGTCATGGCCGAACCGGCACCGGCATCAAGATCCGGTTGGTCAAGGGCGCCAACCTTGCCATGGAACAGGTCGAGGCCTCGCTGGAAGACTGGCCGCAAGCTCCCTACTACAACAAAATCGAAAGCGACGCGAACTTCAAACGCATGCTGGCGTTTGGCTGTCGTCCCGAGAATGCGTCGATCGTGCGGCTGGGCATTGCCAGCCACAATCTGTTCGATATTTCCTACGCCCTGCTGTTGCGCGAGCGACGCGGCGTCGCGGAGTATACGGAATTCGAAATGCTGGAGGGCATGGCCAACGGACAGGCGCTGGAGATCCGGGAACGTACAGGCAATCTGGTCGTTTACACGCCGGCCTGCTACGACGCCGAGTTTGAATCGGCCGTTGCCTATCTGGTGCGCCGGTTTGACGAAAATACGCAGCCGGGAAGTTTCCTGGGAACGCTGTTCGCTTTGCAAGAAGGCACGCCCGACTGGGAAGAACAAAGCCAGGCGTTTTTGGATGCCTGCAGGCTGGCTCACGATGCCAAGCTGTCCAGTGCTCCCAACCGCAAGCAGAACCGGTGGCGGGAAACGATCCAGACCCGGCCGGCCGACCAGCCTTTCCATAACGAAGCCAACACCGATTTTTCGCTCCCCGACAACCGTCACTGGATCGCCGACGTCGTCAAACGCTGGAGCCAGAAAAAAATCGACCCGATTCCCATTCAGGTTGGCGGGCAGGAAAAACACACAGAACACAAACGCGACGGTGCCGACCCGTCGCGACCCGGCGTCGTCGCTTATCAGTACTCGCGAGCCGATGCTGATGATCTGGAAACGGCGTTGCAGACGGCGGTGGATGCCCAGCCGGCCTGGGAGACGCTGGGCGTCGAGGGCCGGGCCAAAATCCTGCGCGAAGTAGCTGCGGTGTTTGCCCGCGGACGCGGTGACACCATCGGCACCATGTTGCTGGATGCCGGAAAGGCAATTACCGAAGCCGATGTTGAAATCACTGAAGCGATCGACTTTGCCAACTACTACGCCGGATCGCTGGATGATCCCGTCTGGCAGGATGGCGCCACGATGAAAGCCGCCGGTGTGGTCGTGGTTACGCCGCCGTGGAATTTTCCTTACGCCATTCCCGCCGGTGGCGTGCTGGCGGCGTTGATGGCCGGTAACTCGGTCATTCTCAAACCCGCTTCCGAGACCGTGCTGACCGCATGGCAACTGGCGAATCAGTTGTGGGAAGCCGGCGTTCCCAAAGATGTCCTGCAGTTCATCACGCTTAAGGATCACGATCTGGGCAAGACGATGATCTGTGACCCTGCGACTGTACGCCGAGACCAGCGGCAAGAACAGCATGATTATCACCGCCGCTGCTGACCTGGACCTGGCCGTCGGTGATCTTGTCAAAGGCGCCTTTGGCCATTCCGGCCAAAAGTGCTCGGCAACCAGTCTGGCGCTCGTCCAGCGTGAAGTGTACGAGAGTCAAAAGTTTCGGAATCAGTTAAAAGACGCGGCCAGCAGTCTGCGTGTAGCCGGTTCATGGGACGCATCGGCTAAAGTCACGCCGGTGATTCGCAAACCATCCGATGAACTCGAGCAAGGTCTTACGACACTGGACCCAGGTGAGGAATGGCTGCTGAAGCCAAAAATCTTTGACGACAATCCCTGCCTGTGGCGACCGGGCGTCCGCCTGAACGTCAGGCCCGGCAGTTGGTATCACACGACCGAATGTTTTGGTCCCGTCACCGGCTTGATTCCGTTCGACTCGTTCGAAGAGGCGATCAATATTCAAAACAGCAGCGAATTTGGCTTGACCGGCGGATTGCATTCGCTGGACCCGAAAGAAATTGAATTGTGGCGGGAACAAGTCGAAGTCGGCAATGCCTACATCAATCGCACCACCACCGGCGCCATCGTTCGCCGACAACCTTTTGGCGGTTGGAAAGATTCCTGCGTCGGACCCGGGCCCAAAGCGGGTGGACCCAACTACGTCGCCACGTTTTGCGACTGGTCAGAATCCGGTTTGCCGAAACTTCGGTCCAAGCCAGTCGCAG
>CAMYKF010000385.1 GCA_947258905.1 uncultured Pirellulaceae bacterium
CGCAATACGCCCATATCCCGTTTGTGGCCGAGCCAGGCAAAAAGACCAAACTCAGCAAACGCAAGGTCGAGCAATACCTGAAGAACCGCGAGTTCAAAAAATTGTACGACCATGGCGTGGCCATCGCTGATCGCATCGGTATCGAGCAAACGCCCGAATCGTTCAATCCGGTGCTTGTGGATTTCTATCGCGAGACCGGATTTTTGCCTGATGCGATTGTCAATTACCTGCTGCTGCTCGGCTGGTCACTGGATGACAGGACGGAGATGTTTTCGCGTGAGGAAATGCTCAAGCACTTTTCGCTGGAGCGAGTCGTCAAGAACGAGGCGAGTTTCGACCCGGACAAACTGACCGCATTTGAGGGTCGCTATATGAACGACCTTGATCTGGACACAAAAAAGGAACTGTGCGGCAGCTTTCTGGTGCGGGCCGGAGTGTTAGCCGATCCGGTTCCTGACGTGCAACTGGAGAAACTGGCGCAAATCGTGACTGCCGCCGATGACCGCATTGTCGTGGCCGGCGATATCCTGCAGTTTGACGGTTTCTTCTCCGATGCCGGCGACTTGCCTTATCAAGACAAGGCCTTTCAGAAACGTTTGGTCAAACCGGAAAATGCTGGCCACCTGCTGGCTGAATTCAAGAAGATCATGGCCATGACCGATGACTGGTCGGCTGAGAACCTGGAAGGCACACTAAAGGACTGGGTCGAGCAGCAGGGCATCAAGATCGGTGATATTATTCACGCCTTGCGCGTGGCACTGACTGGCAAGGCAGCCGGATTCGGCATGTTTGAATCCATGGAAATACTCGGAAAGGATGAGTGCCTGAAGCGAATCGACGTGTCACTGAAAAAACTGGAACAATTGCGAACCGTCAGTGACGTATGATCAACATTAATAACGGTGCCACTGCCGGTTTGTCCGGGGGTGTCCGGGAATTACCTCCAGACAAATTGTGTTTGTTAGCGGCAGGGCGCAAGCCCTCCGGTTCTGGATCGCATGGGATGGACCGGAGGGCTTGGCCGCTTCTATTGCCGGACATCGTCGGCAAGCCAGCAGGGAACCGTTGAAACATATCGAAACCAGGACCACATCAAACAACCATGAGTGAATCCGAAACCAAATCTGTCGACTTCATCCGTCAAACCATCATCGCCGACAACGAATCGGGAAAGCACGAGGGCAGGGTACACACGCGATTTCCGCCCGAGCCCAACGGCTATCTGCATATCGGCCACGCCAAATCCATTTGTCTGAACTACGGCATTGCCGAGGAGTTTGGCGGCCAGTTCAACTTGCGTTTCGACGACACCAACCCCGAAAAGGAAGAAGTTGAGTACGTCGAATCGATCAAGCAGGACGTGGAGTGGCTGGGCGCCCAATGGGGTGACAACCTGTTTTTCGCATCGGACTATTTCGACAAGCTTTACGAATGTGCCGAGCAGTTGATCAAGCAGGGTGATGCGTACGTGTGCAGTTTGACGGCCGAGGAAACCAGGGAGTACCGCGGCGGCTGGAACACCGAGGGTCGCGACAGCCCGGACCGCGACCGGCCGATCGATGAAAACCTGGACCTGTTCCAGCGGATGAAGAGCGGTGAGTTCCCCGACGGCAAATACACGCTGCGGGCAAAAATCGATATGGCTTCGCCCAATATGAACATGCGTGATCCGGCCATGTACCGGATTCGGCACGCGCACCATCACCGCACGGGTGACGCATGGTGTATCTATCCGACCTACGACTGGACGCACGGACAAAGCGATTCCTTCGAAGGCATCACGCATTCCCTGTGCACGCTGGAATTCGAAAACCACCGGCCGCTGTACGATTGGTACATCGATAAACTGGGGATCTTTCATCCGCAGCAAATTGAATTTGCCAAATTGCGTCTGACTCACACGGTGATGAGCAAGCGCAAACTGCGTGAACTGGTCGAGCACAAGCATGTTGATGGCTGGGATGATCCGCGAATGCCCACGATCTCGGCGTTTCGCCGGCGTGGCTATACGCCCGAGTCGATTCGCAATTTCTGTCAGCGCATCGGCGTGACCAAGTTCAACAGCCTGACGGATTTTGGTTTGCTGGAGCAATCAATTCGCGAGCATCTAAATCAAATCGCGCCGCGGCGCATGGCGGTCCTGCGGCCACTGAAGGTGATCATCGAGAACTACCCGGAAAGCGCCATGGAGATACGGCACGCGATCAACAATCCCGAGGACGAATCGGCGGGCACGCGGGAAATCCCCTTCGGCCGCGAAATCTACATCGAACGCGATGACTTCATGGAAGATCCGCCCAAGAAATTCTTCCGGCTGGGCCCCGGTCGCGAAGTACGGCTACGCTACGCCTACTTCCTCAAATGCCATAACTTCGTGAAGGGCCGCGACGGCGAGATTGTGGAATTGCACTGCACTTTCGATCCGCAAACCGCCGGCGGCAAGGCACCGGACGGACGCAAGGTCAAGGGCACGATCCACTGGGTCTCGGCGGCGGACGCCGTCGATGCCGAAGTGCGTCTGTACGAACGCATGTTCCAACGGGAAAACCCCGATGACGTGCCCGAAGGCGAGGACTGGAAGGACTATATCAATCCACACTCGCTGGACGTGCTGACCGGGTGCAAACTGGAACCGTCGCTGGTGCACGCCGAGCCGGGTGACTCGTTCCAGTTCGAGCGGCTCGGGTATTTCTGTGTCGACTCGAACGACTCTTCACCCGACAAGCTGGTCTTCAATCGCACGGTGACGCTGAAAGACAGCTGGGCCAAAGTGAAGGGCAAGTAAAGTAGTTCCGCCGAAAGATTCGAATTGGTGTGCGCAACCGGTAGCAGTGGCTTCCAGCGCCGTTCGAGTAGTCCGGCGGCTGGAAGCCACCGCTACGAATACAAACAGGAAAACGCTCTGGCTTCACCGTTTCTCGCTGTGGACTTACCGCGCAGCTACGCCTGCAATCTGCGGCTAACCAGAAGTACGCGGCCTCTAGATCGATGAACGCGACTGGGCGACACCATCGTTGGTTACGCGTTCGTGCAACACGGCGCGATTGACGGCATTGATGATGGCGATGATCGATCCCTCGATCAGGTTGGGTGAGACACCGCGTCCGCGGTAGATTTCGTTTTTGAAGGATATCTGGAAAGTCACCTCCACCGAAGCGTCTTCGCCCAGCGACATGCTCAGGGCATCAAACCCCACGCACTCAAAGTCCAGGTCGAGCGTATCGCGAATGGCGTCGAAGGCGGCATCCACTGGTCCAAAGTTGCTGGTCGCATGCCCTTTTAACTCCTCATCGCCGCGACGCAGGCTGACTTCGATTTCCTGGGGGCCACCGCACTCGGAGCGCAACTCATAATCGAACAGCGCCCACTCCTGATTCGTGGTGCCAAACAGCTCTCGCTCAATCAGGGCCGCGATATCGCCGTCGTAGACTTCCTTTTTCTGATCTGCCAGAACTTTGAACTGTTTGAAAACAACCTTGATCTGTTCCGGATCAAGATGGTAACCAAGTTGTACGGCCCGATCGGCAAGCGCCGCGCGGCCACTGTGTTTACCCAGCACCAGATCGGTCTTGTCGAACCCGACATCCTCGGGACGCATAATTTCGTAGGTCGTGCGTTCCTTGAGCATGCCGTCCTGGTGAATGCCGGCTTCATGGGCAAAGGCGTTCTTGCCGACAATCGCCTTGTTCCGCTGCACGTGCATCCCGGTGATGGAAGACACCAGCTGGCTGGAGGGCACCAGACGGCGGCTGTCGATACGTGCGCCGTTTTCCACGGCCGCCAGACTATTGGCCACGGCCAAGCCAAGATCGTTGTGACAATGCACGCTGATCACGGCCTTGTCGATATTGGGAACCCGATTCATCAGCGAGTGAATCACGCTGGCCATATGGGCGGGAGTGGCGTAGCCCACGGTATCGGGAATGTTGACGGTGGCAGCACCGGCATCGATGACGGCCTCGACCACGCGGCACAGAAAGTCGATTTCGGTGCGCGCAGCGTCTTCGGGAGAGAATTCAACATTGCCGACATAGCTGACGGCTCGCCTCACTCCTTCAATCGAGCGGTTGAGGATTTCTTCCTCCGTCATCTTCAGCTTGAATTGCCGATGAATGGCGCTGGTCGCCAGGAATACATGGATTCGTGGATCAGCATTTTTCTGCAATGCTTCCCAAGCCCGGTCAATGTCGGCTTCGGCACACCGAGCCAGCCCGCAAATCGTTGAACCACTGAAGGTGTTGGCGATTTCGCGAACGGCCTCAAAATCGCCAGGCGAGGCGATCGGAAATCCGGCTTCGATGATATCGACACCGAGGTCGACCAGAGCCTGGGCAACCTTCATTTTTTCACCCAGGTTCATACTGCAGCCCGGCGATTGCTCGCCGTCACGCAGCGTGGTGTCGAATATTTTGATAATCCGTTTATCGGACATTCCGTCTACCTGATCGGTCGTCCGGCAAGAAACTATTGGCGCGGAATCGACAGAATTGAAGTTTGTCAGAACAGGCGAATGATTGCCTGTTTCGCAAGAGAAAGGTCTCACAGTATTGTACTTCGCCAAGGGAAAAATCGTCAACCAGAGCCGCCAAAACCGGAAATAGCGGACACGCCGGTAACCGTGGTTCGGGCTCTCAGGAGTTTTTTCGGCCGGAGCGGCCACACAGTCGTCGTGGCGTCTCAATTAAGCGGGTTATGACATCTGCACAACCAGCGATTGTAACGGTTATACGGATCACGTTATTGCGTCCGGCTCAAGAGACGCGAATGTCGGACTTGTGACCTACACTTGCCATGAGATTCCCGATCGACACTTTGCTTCCGGAAGCCCTGCACCATGTCCGACAACGCTACCGCTGATTTTCAGGAAATCATTCAGGCACTGCTAAACGAAGACCAACTGTTCAGTTTGCGTGAACGCCGCAACAAATCACGAAAAAATTTCGTGCGTCCGGTGCGCATGGTGCTGCAAGGCAAACCCGCCGAGTTGCAGGAAGGCTTTACCCGCGACCTGTCCGACGGCGGCATTGGACTGTTGCACAAATTTGATGTGCAAAAGGGCGAAATCGCGCGCGTCAAAGTTAACCGCTTGTGGGACGAGGCCATCGTGCTGAAATGCGCAGCCCGCTGGTCTGTCAAAAGTGACAATGGCTGGTATCAGACGGGATGGTCGATCCTGGCCGTCGAGTCGCCAGGCAAACCGTAACGCAACCCGCAGTCATCAGTGACTGATGAAGCGGAACAGGTTGCGAACCGGTTGCCCATCTATGTACTGACTCGGTCCGCCAAAGACTCCGCGACCCACGTAGACATTGGGTGGCATATTCTGCAGCTGCAAATTGGCCCCGGTCGTAACCACCGGATTCAAGGCAGTCCGATATCCGGATTGCGTCAATGTCGTCGGCTGCGTGGCAACTGGGGGCGCAACCATTTGAGGCTGGACGATCGTGCCTGGCTGGCAAGCACATCCGCGACGGATGGAACGATCCCAGGCTGCCGGAATCCCCAGATTTGGCACGTTCCAGGCGGAAACGGTCTGGGGAAAGAAATTTTGCTGGACTGGCGCGATCGCAGACGGCGAACTCATCACCGGTACGCCCGAGCTAATCGACCGCGGAGCAGAACCCGGGGCAATCTGCTGAGCGAGGTGCGGAATGGTCAGCGATGTTTCATCCAGATGGCCGCGCATGTTCTGGCCCGGATAAAACACACTGGACACAAATCCACCGTTGGGCAGCGGCGAAGTGGATTGGATGTACTCCTGCGGTTGAACCTGGTTGTCCTGACCATGAACAGCCGATCCAAATGCCAACATCAACAAAGCCAGAACGCACGACATCGATTTCATAAACAGTCCCTCGGTTACCGCAGAAGAGCACTGTCCACACTGGACAGCCGTGGCAGGATTACGTCCAAACCTGCAAAAGGGTTCGAACTGCCGAGGCCTGATTAGCAGAACCGCCGGCCCGCACCAACCTCAAATGATTGCCAGCAAGGTGACCGCTATCAGCCGTCACCCGAGGGATTCGATTCAGCAGCAACGTAAATGCGTACGTTGATCACCAGCAACAAAATGGGCGGCACGCCAGGCAACACCGCCATCCACAGGGGGCATCAGCCTGGAGATGGGTGATGATGCGTCTTTGTTCATGTTGGTTCATGTTGCGTTGGGAAGCTGTGACAACCGGGATTCAGGCGGCATTTCGATAAGGAATTCGCAAACAAAAGCGAACTCCTCCATGGCTGCCGTTTTCCGCGCTGATTTCACCGCCATGCAGTTCGGCAATCCGCCAGGCCTTGCACAGGCCAAACCCGAGTCCGCGACCCGCTTCGCGACCGGAGAAGAAGGGATCAAAAATATGCTTCATGATTTCCGGCTGGACCCCCGGGCCGTCATCGCTGATGGAAATCTCCAGCGTCCCGGCGTCGGCAGCCGAATCGACTTCCACCGAGACACAACCATCGCGGACCAGGCTTTCCAGGGCGTTTTGCACCAGCGCCTTAATCGCCACCGCAATTTGTGTGGAATCGACAACGATGCTGGGCAAGTCACCGATGTGCGATTCCAGACGAGTCTGCTGGGCCTGGGCCAGTGGCTCCATCTCGTCGATGACCGTGCGCATCAGGGCTGCCAAATCCGATTCGGCCAGCACCGGTTGCGGCGGGTGAGCGAACAACATCATATCGGCAATCATCTCGTGAGCGCGAAAGGCCTGTTCGTTGATCTTGGCCAGCCTCGTGCGCCGTTCGGGATCCGTTTCGTCCATCAGCAGGGTCTGGGCACGACTGGCAATATTGGCCAACGGGTTGTTGATTTCGTGGCTGGCACCATAAGCCAGTTGTTTCATGCTGGCCATTTTCTCGCGGTGCAGTTGCTGCTGGAAATCCTCCGGCATGGACGCCGCACCGCTGACATCGGGAACCAGTTGATGCAGGGGAATCGTGCCAAGGTCTTCCGCGCCGGCAGCCAGTGATAAACAGGCCCAAAAGTCGTGATCGAGTTGCCATCGATTCA
>CAMYKF010000386.1 GCA_947258905.1 uncultured Pirellulaceae bacterium
CAAACGGCTTGAAATCGCCTTCCCATGCTCGCCACAACAACAGCGGCACCTGACGGCTGGTATCCATGTAGTACATCTGGTAACGCAGCGAACTGGCGAACGCATCACTGCTCAATTGCAAAGTGACTTCTTCGCGCGAATTCTCGCCGGAATCGCCGATGGTCACCTCGACGGGAATCGGGCCGTCGTCGAAGCGGGCCATGATTTCGTCGAACTTCTCGCGTAATTCGGGAAAGGCCTCACGGTAAGTTTCGTCGCTCTCTATCCGCTCAAAGATCTTGTCCAGCGCGTACTGGGCCGACTCGGCGTGATACAGCGGATTGGTGAATTCGATGGGCGCGACACCATTAAGGATTGCGGTGCGCACACTGTCTTCATGGCGGCGAATGTAAACCAGTGCCGCCCGGGTTCCGTAGGAGCCACCGATGAGGTTGATCTTGTCGTAGCCCAGTGCAATACGCAGATCGTTCAGGTCGTCCATGGCGTCGCAGGTCGAGTACATCCGCAAGTCGGCGTTTTTGCCCAAATCGGCAATGGCGGCATCAATGTTTTCAGGCCGAATGATGGGCTCGAGAAAGTCCTGCAAATCGTCGGTGTTTTGCGTGGGCAGCATCAACCGGTTGGAACCGCCGGTACCCCTCTGATTCAGCAGTACGATGTCGCGATCCGTTCGCATCCAGGCATCTTCCACTTGTTGCGAGATGGTGGCAGCACCCTGACCTGGTCCGCCCACCAGCACAAACACCGGATCTGGTCGGGGATCGTCACCGGTGGCATGCAGGACAACGAGGTCCAGATCGAGCTGCCTGCCTGTCTGAGTCTGGCGATCTTCATAGACGGTGAATTGACCGCGTGTGATGCGGCCGGATTCGGTTTCCTCCGTCTCCACGGTCAGTTGCGGGGATGCGACGGCTGTTTCCTGGGCGGCGGCGGTCGCGGCCAGCATGAACCAGGCTACACACCAAACAACAATTTGCGGGTTTCGCATCTCGATTCCAGCTTTCATTTAATTCAGAATTGGAGGATCACCATTTACCCCACGTTAATCAACCACTGGATGACGATCCGTGAAGTGTTTTGCAATCAGTATCGGAACAACAACCTTTTACCTGGCTCTGTCGGCTGTGGTTTCGCTGCAGGCCCAAACATTTGACGAGAGTATGTCGGACTGGCCGCTCGACCTGAAAATCAATGGCGTGATCATAGCCAACGGCAGTGATGTCGCCAGTAATAAACAGATTGAGATTTTTCTGGACGGGGCCGGAGGCCAGGAAGACGCCAACATCGTGACGCTCAAGTTTGGATCGTCATCCAACGGGGAACCATCACAGCAGCGATGGGCCGATGCGGAGCATTCGAATTTCAACGTGCCAGCCGACGTATCGTTGGACGTTCCCGGAGAACATGCCCACGGCATTGCGGGACTGCAGGAATTGCTGGAGACGGCTACCGGAGTTTGGCTGGAGTCTGACGGCAACCTGACTCGTGTTCACCGCCGGTTATTGAATCACTTGACACCCCGCTTGCGTGGCGTGATTGATCGGGGAGGAGTCATCTATTGTTCGGCTGCCATCAGTCGGACGCTGGGTCGCCACGAAATAACCGGCGGTCAGATGTTTGGCGATCAGGGGCACGCATCGATTCGCGAAGGGCTGAACCTGATTCCTGATGCGGTCATCAGTACGAAATTCGAGCAGGCCTGGTCGCGTTCGCGGTTGCAGGGTGTACTGGGTTCGCACCCGCGAGCGATCGGTATCGGTCTGGATGAAGACACTGCCATCGTGCTGCGTGGCCGCAAGATTTGGGCAATCGGTTCAGGAAAGGCTCATTTCATGACCATGGCCAACGAGCGATTTCCCATGCGTACCAAGTCCATCGCCGAACCCGAATCGCGACGCGCCAATCCGTATGAGAGGCTGGTCGACCTGACCGCCTGGCGTCGCGATGCCATTGATCGCACACTGGAAGCGTTTCCGCCGGAGCAACCGCAAAAGCCCTTCGTGGAGAACGGAACATTGCTGATTGTCGGAGGTGGCGGGATGCCGGACGGAATGTCGGAACAGTTTATCGAACTGGCCGGTGGCGAGGATGCGCGACTGGTCTATATCCCCTGCACCGAGCGCGACAACATCAGCCCGCGTGAATCACGCATTGTCGAGTTTTGGAAATCGCAAGGCGTCGCCGCGGCCGATGTCGTCCATACCAAGGATCGCATCCGCGCCAATGAAGACGAAGAGTTTCTCGAGCCGCTCAAGAACGCCACCGGCATCTTTTTTGGTGGCGGCCGGCAATGGAACTTTTCCGATTCGTACTATGGCACCGAAGCACACCGGTTGATGAAGGACGTACTGGCCCGCGGCGGCGTGATTGCGGGTTCATCGGCCGGGGCGTCCATTCAGGCCCGGTATCTGGCGCGGGCCAACCCGTTGGGCAATATCGACATCATGGCGCCCGGTTATGAACGCGGTGGACTGGGTTTTATCAGTGGCGTGGCCATCGATCAGCACTTTACGCAGCGGAATCGCCAGCCGGATATGTCCAGTCTGGTCAACCGCTACCCGCAATTACTCGGCATCGGCATTGACGAACGGACGGCGCTGGTCGTGCAGGGTTCGATTGGCGAGGTCGTCGGGGAGAACAAGGTGTTCTTTTACGACCGCAATCAGGTGGCGGCGCACGATGAACCGGATTATCTGGCTCTGGAAGCCGGGCAGAAGTTCGACTTGGCCAAGCGTGAAATTGTCGTTGCAGACGACCAATAGACCAACGCCAGGCGACAATGTGCGCTGAGGGAAACGTCAAGAAATCGTTGGCCTGTGATGCGCCGAACGGAAACGCCGAGCATGCCAGGTTAGTGAAAAAGGAAGCCAGGCAAGTTGCTTTGCGTCTCTTTGCGGCCCCGGCGATCTCCGCGTTTCCGGTATTTCGCGAGGTGCCACTGCTGGCTCGTCCGAGGGTGTCCGGGAATTGCCGTTAGATGCATCCTGTAATTTAGCGGCTGGGCGCAAGCCCTCCGGTCCTTCACCCGTGATCCGCAACCGGAGGGCTCGCGCCCTTCCGCTACGATTCCCGGACACCCTCGGCTCGTCCAGCAATGCGGGGACGGCACGGTTGGACAAGCCAGCCGTGCACCCTCGCTTCGCATTTACAGGCCTGATGACCTGAGGAGTTCCAGCAGCGTGTCAATCTCGCGCAGGTTGACTTGCGTCTGCCGCACCACCACCAGTTCGTTAATCGTGACGATTCGCGCGTTGCCTCCGTTTTCCTCCCACGAATTGGGATCAACCGTTTTCTGG
>CAMYKF010000387.1 GCA_947258905.1 uncultured Pirellulaceae bacterium
CCCGTAACTGAAAACCCAAACGAAGAAAACGTAATTCGAGGCATTTTCACATGGCAATTCGACGCATCGGACAGATTCTGGTCGACATGGGGTTCATTACTGATGAACAGCTGGAACTGTTGCTGGAAGAGCAATCCCAGCACCCCGGCCAGAAACTCGGACGCATCGCCGAGGACATGGGTCTGATTACCGACGACCAGTTGATTCAGGCGCTGGGCGAGCAATTCGGTTTGCAAACGATCGATATCGAGGGCTTTACCCCGCCGGATGACGCCCGCGAACCGATTACCGACACCATGGCCCAGTTGTATCGTGTCATTCCCTTGCAACTGACCGAAGGCGTCCTCACGCTGGCCACCTGCGATCCGCACAATCTGTCGATGGAAGACGAATTAAGGCGATTTGTGGGTTACGACATTCGCCTGCTGGTGGCCACCGAAAACCAGATCCTCAAGGCCATCGACAAGTTCTTTAACGAAGATACTGAAAGCATTGAAAGCATCATTCGCGAGTTGCAGGACGACGACGATCTGGCCCAGGCCGCATCGCGGCTGGCTGGCGATGGACCGATCAACCTGGGTGATGTGACCGAACTGGTGGAAAGTGCTCCGGTCCGCAAGCTGCTGAACATGGTTCTGTTGCTGGCCATCAAGGATCACGCCAGTGATATTCACTTCGAGCCATTTGAGGACGAGTTCCGCATTCGCATCAAGGCGGATGGCGTGTTGTATGAAATGGTGCCGCCACCGCGTCACCTGGCATTCGCCATTACCACTCGCGTCAAGGTGATGGCCAATCTGGATATTGCTGAACGCCGTTTGCCGCAGGACGGCCTGATTGAACTGACCGTCGGCGGCCACCCCATCGACTTGCGGGTCAGTGTGTTGCCCACCATGTTTGGCGAGAGCGTGGTGATGCGGGTGCTGGACCGCAGTGTGGTATCGCTGGATCTCAACAACGTGGGCATGAATCAATTCACGATCGCCGAGTTCCGCAAGGTCATGGAAAAGCCTAACGGAATTATCCTGGTGACCGGTCCCACTGGTTCGGGCAAGACCACGACGTTGTATTCGGCGCTGTCGGAACTGAATGACATCAGGGATAAATTGATTACCACCGAGGATCCGGTGGAGTACGACATCGACGGCATCGTGCAGATCCCCATCGATGCCGATATTCAGGTTACGTTTGCCTCCTGCCTGCGGGCCATTTTGCGGCAGGATCCGGACAAGATTCTGGTGGGCGAGATCCGCGACATCGAAACGGCGGAAATCGCCGTGCAGGCTTCGCTGACCGGCCACACCGTATTCAGTACGCTGCACACCAACGACGCGCCCAGCACCGTCACGCGTTTGCGGGACATGGGCATTCCGCCATTCCTGATCACGGCCACGGTCGAAGCCATCCTCGCCCAACGGCTGGTGCGCAGGATTTGCATGGAATGCCGCGAGGAAATCAAACCGACCGAGGACATGCTGCTCGAACTCAAGCTCGAAGCCGAGGATGTCGAAGGCAAGTCGTTTTATCGCGGCCAGGGCTGCAACAGCTGCAACAACACCGGATACAAGGGCCGTGTCGGACTGTTCGAGTTAATGATCATCGACGACGAACTTCGCGACATGATCATGGACAATGCCACCACCGATGCGTTGCGTGATGCCGCCGAGCGCAAGGGCATGGTGCTGCTGCGTGAAGCCGGATTGCAGTTTATTTTCGAAGGCCTGACCACTGCGGAAGAAGTAATTCGCGAAACCATTCTCGAGGCATAGAATCCGCAGGCGGGCACCCGGGCCCCACAAATCATCCACAACCTCACATCATCCACAACCTCACATCATCGAACATTCAGTAATTCGTTTTCAGGAAAACCCCGATGCCAACTTTTCAATTCGAGGCGATGGACCCGCAGGGTCAGGAGATTCGCGACGTCATCGATGCCCAGACGCAGGACGAAGCCCAGGCCACGATTCGCTCGATGGGCTACTTCGTCACCAAGATCTCGGTGCAAAAGGCCGACAAGCGGACGGATTCCAAAAACGCCCGACGCAAAACGTTTGCCCTGGGCGGGGCCGGTGGCAAGAAGATGGTGACCTTTACGCGTCAGCTGTCCATTCTGCAGGACGCCGGTCTGCCGATTCTCCGCAGCCTGAAAATTCTCGAACAACAAGCGCGTCCGGGGGCACTGAAAAACGCCCTCATCGATGTGTGTGACGAAATCGAGGGAGGTTCCACACTGTCCGAGGCACTCGGCAAATCACCCAAGGTGTTCGACCGCCTGTACGTGAACATGATCAAGGCCGGTGAGGCCGGTGGTTCGCTGGAAGTCATCCTGCGTCGTCTGGCCGAGTTCAAGGAACGCACCCAGTCGCTGAAAACCAAGGTCATCGGGGCACTCATCTATCCGGCCATGGTCGTGTTGTTCACGGTGCTGATCCTGACCTTCATCATGATCTTCATCATCCCGGAATTTACCAAGATGTTTGAGGAGTTCGAGATTGACCTGCCGGTGATGACCGAACTGCTGATCGCCATCTCCCAACGCGTCGTCAAGTTGTGGTTCCTGTTCCCCCTGATTCCGATCGCGATCTTCCTGTTCATTGCCCTGATGTGCAAGTTCCGCGCGGGACGCATGGGCTGGCACCTGTATCTGCTGAAATTGCCGGTGATGGGCAAGCTGCTGCAAAAGGCCAACCTCGCCCGTACCACGCGAACCCTGGGCGCCCTGGTCGCCAGCGGCGTGCCGATTCTGGAAGGTCTGACGATTACCCGGGAAACCTCGGGCAACGCCATGTACGAAAAGATGTTCAGCCGGATTACCGACTCGATTCGCGAAGGCGAGACGATTGCCCGGCCGATGAAGGAATACTGCGTCCCCAGTTTCCATCCAGTGGCCTTGTTCTTTTTCATGGCCATGATGGCCTTGCCGCCCCTGTCCGTGTTGTTTGTCAAACCTGACCTGCTGTTCGAGGTGCTGTACGCCTCGGCCGCCCTGGGTGTCGTCGGCGGACTGTTCTACTTCCTGTATTACAAAAAGCCGGTCGTGGAAGACCTCGTGATCAACATGGTTGATGTGGGCGAGGAAACCGGTGAACTGGATGTCATGTTGTACAAGGTCGCCGATTACTACGACGAGGAAGTCCGCACGCTGACCGACGGCATGATGAAACTCATCGAGCCGGTGATGATCATCGTGCTCGGTCTGGTCGTGCTGTTCATTGTCGTATCGCTGTTTATGCCGCTGATCGGTTTGATCTCCGGTCTGCAAGGCGGCTAGGTCGAAAGTCGAAAGTCCCTCATGTCCGCTCCTCAATCCTTTCGAGCCCGCCGGGGCTTTCCCTCCCGCCAGCGGGAAGCGCTGAACCGGCGCGGTTTCACGCTGATCGAATTGCTCGTCGTGATTACCGTGATCGCCATTCTGGTGGCCCTCGTTGTGCCGGCTGTGTTTAGCGTCAGCCAAACGGCCAACGAAGCCACTGTGACCAACGACATCATGCAACTGGAAGCCTCCGTGGAAAAATTCCGCGACGAGTTCGGTTTCTATCCCTCGGACTTCAGTGAGTTTGTGGATGCCAGCGGCACGCCGCTTAATTTCACCGACACCCTGCCCGATGGCTATACCGTGGAGGGGCGTCTGAAGCGGTTCCTGGCCCAGATTTCACCCATGCACAACGAAGACGCCACTGATCCGGTCGATGGAACCAACTCGCGACTGGCGGTGTGGTGGGAAAATGTCGGCAAGAATCTGGCGTACAACGATGCCGGGCCGGCGGTCAAGGCATCGCGTTTGCGTGGACCCCAGGTCGCCTTGTGGTTCTGGTTGTCGCAAACCTACAAGGACGCGCAGTATCCGTTCTCGGGCAAACGCCTGGGAACCACCACCGCTGACAGCGACGGTGACGGAATTCCCGATAACGCGCAGATCATCAGTGAACGCCGCGTGATGAACGATTTCAGCGCCGCGACCCTGGAACTCATATTTACGGCCAATTATCCCGACGGGGTTCCCTACGAAATCGCCCGTACCACCCAGCGTGGTGGCGATGCTCCCGTTCTGTACTTCCACCATGACACCTATCTGGACGCCTACGCGGCTCCGGACACGACGACCAGGATCGATTTCTATCAGGGCAGCGGTGCCGTTCCGCCCAACCTGGGGATGGCCTGCCGGAATATCGACGATCCTGTGAATTTTGTGGAACCGACGAAATTCCAGATCTTCACGGCCGGCTACGACGAGAGCTTCGGCGACCTCGAGGACGACACGGTTTACGAAAACAGGGACAACCTGTGCAACTTTGCCGAGGGTCGTCTCGACGTGTTTGTAGACAACAGCCAGTAAGCAGCCTCGATCCACAAGGACACAACATGACTCATCACAACGCTTTTCCCAAGACTCACCGACAAGGCTTTACCCTGGTCGAATTGCTGCTGGTGATTTCCATCATCGCCATCCTTTCCACGCTCGGACTGTCGGTACTGGCCGGCGCCGAGCAGGATGCGCTGGAGAATCGCACCAAAGCCGGCATCGAACGCGTCAGGCAATCGCTGGATCAAAAACTGGAAGAGAACCTGTACCGCATCCTGCCGATTCGACCGAATTACGGAACCGATCCGGTCGATCTGAAAGACATCCGGCAACGAGCGATGGCCGAATTGATGCGTGTCGAATTTCCCACAGAAATCGAGCATGCCAATCCGGCGCTGTTCCCTCGCAACGACACAGGCATGGTCGCCGGCATCATGGATTTCACTGATCCCTCGGTGTTTCCCAAGCCGCAGATGCTATGTCGGTTTGATGCGGTTTTGACGGGTGCGTCCACGGATAACCAGGGTGCCGAATGCCTTTACGCGATCATGTCCCTGCATTACGACGAGCAGGGCAATACGCTCGTGTCCCTGCTCCGCAAACGCGAGATCGCTGACACCGATAGTGACGGGTATCTGGAAGTCGTTGATGCGTTTGGCGATCCGCTGAATTTCCAGTTCGTGGATGCCGACGGCAATGATCTTGATCCGGAGAATCCGTTGGACCCCCACGAATACCGTTTCCTGATTACGTCGCGCAACATTACCGACTAACCAGGGTGCAAAGTACCGATTGATCAGGCTGATCCCCAAAACAAACCATCTCCTCTTTTCCAGACTTCTCATCATGTTTAACCAATCAACCACAACCCGACGCGGCTTTACGCTGATTGAATTGCTGGTCACCATCGGCATTCTGGGCGTGATTGCCGTGATCGTGATTCCCGCGGTGCGCACGCTGAATGAAGACCGCAAGGTGCGTGACACCGCGCGGGTGGTCGGGTCGGTGTTTGCCGCCGCCCGCGAACGCGCTGCCGTGGACAGCATGGCCGGTGTCGAAATCACTTCGATTCCAGCTAATCCCGACGAAGACCCCTCTCTATGGCGGTACAACCTGCCCAACATGGGGCTGGTCCTGTACCAGTTGCGGGCCATTCCGCCGTACGTCGGCGATACCCTGGGCGCGACCGCCACGATTGCGGACATGGGCGGCGTTTATACGGCGACCTTTACCGGAGCCGGCGACCTGACCGACACCGACAAGAATATTCAGTACAACGATCAAATTGAATTCAACAACTCGGGTGTGCGGTATCGCATCGACAGCGATCCGACGGCGATGACGCTGACCTTTGACATTGGAAACCAGGATCCGCTGCCGCCCGTGGGTGTCGCCTTGACGTTCAGGATTTTTCGCCAGCCGGTACGTATCGAATCCAGTGCGGTGCGGCTGCCCAACAACCTGTTTCTGAATATGGCGTGGTCGGGTCACGGCTACGCACCCAATACGGTGGCCGACACCAACAACCAGAATCGCGGCGTGCAGTTTCGCGATTTCGACCCCAACAACATCCCGGCGGATCACCCGG
>CAMYKF010000388.1 GCA_947258905.1 uncultured Pirellulaceae bacterium
GCCCGGTTGCAGCGTACCGTCGATTTTCAGTTCGGGTTTGAACGTGCCGTTCCCTTGCACCACGACGTTGTAGCTGCTCCCCGCAACGGTCTGAAAGTCGTATCCCTTGCTGGCACCCGGCGAGAGGGCTGCCGAATCGGGTGTGTTCAATACCAGCGTCGGCACGTTGACGGAAACACGAATCGTGTAACTGCCGGTCATACCGCTCCACCCCAAAACCTCCAGTCGTGCCTTGCGTGCCGGAGAACCGTTCAGGGTATGGGTTATGGTTCCCCTGGAGCCCGTCTGACCGGGTTGCAGCGCACCGTCGATCTTCAGTTCAGGTTTAAAAGGATTGTTTCCCTGCAGCGTGACGACATAGGTGATGCCCGCAACGGTCTGAAAGTCGTACATTTTACCGGTACCGGCTGCGAGAGTTGCCGAATCCGGTGTGTTCACGGCGAGGTTCGGCACGTTGATGGTTACCCGAATCGTGTAGCTGCCACTCATGCCGCTCCACCCCGAAACTTCCAGTCGTGCCTTGCCGCCGGTGCCGCTCAGGGTGCCGGTCATTGTTCCCAGCGAACCTGTCTGACCCGGTTGCTGCGCACCGTTGATTTTCAGTTCTGGCTTAAAGGGATTGTTGCCCTGCACCGTGACGTTGTAGCTGGCACCCGCGACGGTTTGAAACTCGTAATTCTTATTGGTACCTGCCCCGAGAGTTGCCGAATCGGGTGTGTTCAACGCCAACACTGTCTGCGCTACCAGGTCGGTGTTCACGAACAATATGGTCGAAAAAGTTAAAAACAGAATCAATGTTCGAATGGCCACGGTACGCTCCTGTTTTGAATTTACCTGCGATTGTGCGCAACGAAGTAACCTGCCAGCAACGGTTCCTTATGCCTGGCGTCTTCAAGTTACACAAGTCGGCCATGATTCTAGTATGTTCCGAATACAATATGTAGCCGACGAAGCGGTTCAGGGATACGTGCCGTCATGTGCAACACGTGCCGGGAACACACCACAATCCATTGGTGCTTTGCCGCGTCCGTTCGTTAGAAGCTTCAGTTACCCTTACTGCAATTGGGCACTGTGCCATGTCGAAGGAACAACCCAACCGATGCGGGTCATGCCTGTAAGCGAAAAAGAAGGAGGCAGGACTCGTCGTTTTCAACGAGTCCTGACTCCCGGGAAATTCACATTCCAGTGGCCCCTACTGCCGACGAGCGAGGCGGTCAGCGGCTGCCTGCTGCTTCGCCACCGTCAACTGTAAGGATCTGGCCTGAAGCATCGCTTCCTGCAGGCGCACACGCGCGTCTCCCTGAATCCGTTCCAGTGCGCGAGCTATCTGTCGGTTCTGCCCCGGACTGGCCAAATGCAATCGAACCGCTTCGGCCAGCGACGCGGTCGCTTCATCCTGTTGGCCCAGTTCGATTTCTACAAATCCCTTGTAGTACCAGATTCGAGCGTCACGATCTGAAGCCAGCAGACCGTTGTTGAGATACTTCAGTGCCTTGGCATAGTCGGCTTTCCAGTAGGCGTCGAAGCCAACGCCGTAAAACTCGCTGGCAAGCCCGGGATTAACGCTGCGCATTCGCACGCGGCGTTGCGTTACCGTGCTGACACGTTGCTGTCCGTCATCTTCCACTTCATCAGAAACATAAACCGGTCGATTTTCCGTCGTAGCCAGCGTGGCAATTCGATCGGCCGATGCCGTCAACGAAATATAACGATGCTGGAGTTGCGGCCCCAGCGAATACGACCGCCCCCAGGACGCATACGAATTGCCCCAGCCATGATGGCTCGCGTAAACAGGCCCGCTCCAGGGACGGTAATGGCCCCCTGAGGACCCGCACGGGGGTGGAGGAGGAGTCCAGCAACAGGAACCACCGCCGCCGCCGCTAATGATCGGAGGCGCCGGAGGAAGAGGGACTTGAAGTTGAGTCTGAGGTGGTGGTGGAGGAGGCAGAACCGGCGATTGAAGTGATTGCCCGGGGGGCGGCGCCAAAGGCGCTTGCAGAAGGTCTTGAGTCAGTACCCGTCCTTGATCCTGAGCATCACTGGTTGGCGGGGACAACAGAATTGCCGTTAAGGCGACCAGCGACGCCGGCAAAAATAGATGTTTCATCACAAACCTTTCTCGTCAAACGTTGGCCGACGATAAATCGGGGTTAAGAGCCCACTTGATTGGGGAGTCGGGGGGTTCGCTGTAACTGCCATGCCAAGTTCCGAACTTCGCCAGAGCTTGCCAAAGCGCGGTCATTTTGCCCAAACTAGCACGGCAAGTCAAATAGATTGCCCCCATTCGGTTAAAAAAGCCGATAGGCAATCCCGGAGAAAACGCGACCCAGTGGCCCTGATTAAGGCATGTATTCCTGGATCGTGCCCAAATACAGCTGCATGTACAACGTGACGATCAGCACTCCAATCATGACGGCGATGATGCCAAAGATGATCATGAACAGCACTTTGGCGAGGATCGACAGGTTCTTTTCGGCCTGGTCGTTGTATTCCTCGGCCAGGCGGGTCATGGACTCGGGAATGTTCCCGGTCAGTTCGCCGTTTTCGATGTGCATGAGGAAATCATCAGGAAAGGCGTTAGTTCGACGCAACGAGTCAGTCAGCGGCATGCCGGATTGCAGATCGTGTTTGACCTGGTCTTCGAATTGCTGGTAGTAGAAATTTTGCGTTGCGCGGAATGCCAGCCCCACACCCCGCATCGTATTCATGCCCGCTTCGTAAGCCGCTGCCAGTACCCACGCGAACCGGGCCAGCGAAAAAATCTGGATCGTTTTTCCCAACAGCGGGATCTTGCGGGCAATCCGCATCGGCGTTTCGCCAAACCAGCCTTCCCTGGCCCCGTACACCAGCACGGCCAGGGTGCCGAACAGCAACACGACAAAGGTGACCCACGCCCAGAAATACTGCATCGTGGACCAGCCAAATCCGAGGAAATCCATGGGCTTGCCGCCCATGGTCGAAGTAGCCCAGCCCATGCCGAGGATCAACAACCCGATGACCACCACTGCGCCAAACATTTCCAGTGCCGGCCACGCCAGCCGGCTGGCCATCTCGCGGCGGAACCGCACCATGGTCTGATAGTGTCTGGAGAGCAGTTCAAAGGACCGTTCCAGCCGCCCGCCCGTCTCGCCCGCTTCGGTAACCGCCACGGCGAGTTCCGGAAAGTATCCGTTGGTTGCCCGCATGCCTTCTGCCACAGTATGTCCGGAAGCAATTTGCCCGGCCACTTTTTGCAATGCGAAACGGTGAGCTGGCGAACCATGTTTTGCTTCACGCTCCCAGATC
>CAMYKF010000389.1 GCA_947258905.1 uncultured Pirellulaceae bacterium
AGCTTCGGCGTCTGCCGCTGGTATCGCCGTCTCGATGCATTGGTTTCTGGAACAGTCCAAGGACCGCTCATCGGCGGCAACCTGGAGGTCTTGACCCGGCTCTTCGGAACACCACTTCAGCCCGATTTCCAAGGTGCCATCCTCTTCCTCGAAGAGATCGGAGAGCTTCCCTACCGAGTCGACCGTCTGTTGACCCACATGGAGGCGGCTGGGGTGTTCGATTCCGTGGCTGGAATTGATGATGATGTTTGCGGCAATATTTTTGGTCGGCTTGATAACGTCATGGACCGCTTCAAGGTGGATTGCCAAGCAACCTATCCTGTCGGCGCTGCGGAACTGAGCACCAGCTTTTTGCGTTTGCTCATTGGGCAGGTGCGAACGTACCCGACTTGAATGGTGTCGAACTGTTTCGCTACAATTGCGACTGCTCAGCAGCGATTAGTTGAGCAGTAATTCATTTTGAAATGGCGGCGTGGCGGAATTGGCAGACGCGCTTGATTCAAAATCAAGTGTCCTTATGGACGTGGAGGTTCGAGTCCTCTCGCCGCTATCTACTTTGCGGTCCCCGCGCTTAATTTGGCGGGTGACCATTTCTGCCAATTTGGTGACCATGCAGACGCTGGAGTGGACGTGCCCAGGGAATATTTGCCCGCGTTGCGGCTCGGACAAATTCTTGACCATCAGGCGGCTTGTCGGATTTCAGGGCGTAATCCGCCTTGGCCCGGACACCAAAAAAAAGCCGCCGGCACCCACTGGATACCGGCGGCCTGGTTGTTGCTGTTGGCAGGTTCAGTCGAGTTCGCGTCGCACCCGGCTCATGTCATCATCGACGACGTCGGCCGCTCGCTTGATTTCGCGAGCATTTTGTTCCCACTGATTGTCATCTGCCCGATCAGCGGCCCGACGGAGTTCCCTCGCCAGTGATTCGATGCGTTCCGCCGATCGCGACGCCTCACGTGCATATTGAATGGCCCAATTCAACGACTGGGAGTTGTTCGGATTCTGCTGCACAACCTGGACGTTTTGTTTGACGGTGGTCACAAAGGTCTGCAGACGTTGCGCTTCCAGCATCATCTGGCTGCGGATACTGGCGTACTGCGGGGGAATCTGCGAGCTGGCTTGGCGGAGAGCATTGGCGTAGTTGTCAGAACGGCTCACGGCTTGCCCGACTCGCTGCCAGTTGACTTCGTCGGCCACACAACTCGTGGCGAAAACGGCGAACAGGCAATTCAGGGCCAATACGGCGATTTGAGATTTTTTGAACATCATGATTCTCCTGGTGTTGTTGAGAGTAAATGAATGGTTGTCACTTCCCCCCTACCAGCGGCAACGGATTGAGTTTGTTACACGCCTGTTTCTGGATTCCCGTTTTTTTTGGAACCGGGGTGCCATTTCCGGTATTTCCGCCGGTTTGCGGGGCTCAGCCTCGCGTCTGTTGCTGCAACCCGAATTTAATGGCCCAGGAACGAGGAATGGCCAGAGTCGCAGAATCCTGAATGTGCCGCTTTTCATCATTGGCCGGGCGGCCGCCAAATTCCTGTAACGGTCCGCTCCCAGTTCCGCTAATTGACTTGTAAGCACTACAACAACCCAACCAAAACTCACGAAACCAAATCACTCACGGAGTCAAAACGATGACGAAGAAAGCGATCCTGACACTTGTCGCCGCAGCTCTGACGTTTCAAATGATCGTGCCGTCGGCGACTGAGGCAGCCGACAGCCAGCCGGGAGCATATATCTGGTACATTCAGCGAACGGTCACCCAAACTGGATCGGCCCGGCGCGAGGATCGGACCGTCGGTCCCTTCGTTCAGACCATCGGTCCCTTCTATACCTACCAGCAGGCGCTGGCAAAAAAGAAACACCTCGACCGAAGCCTCTCATACGGGAAGACTACCTTCAGCGTGGCCCGGATCGTGCGAGTAGCAAATCCGGCATTCCAGGGGCAACAGCCGGTCCAGCCAAATCGCCAACCATCACAATTTTCTCGCGCACGACGCCGTTAACAAGTTGGTATCCCTCCGCAACGAAAAGAATCCGATCGGCCGCCTGGGACTGTAGTCCTGGGCGGCCAATTGCCTTTCCTGGTCGACGCTGCTCGTGAATTTTTTGCCGGTAATAGTCCTGGGGGTCCGACCAGATCAGACCGATTCTACCGGTTGAGGATTCCCTGGACACAACCATTGATGTCATCGCCAGTCGGGGCGACAAGAATTAGCTCCAACTGCATACCCCAGTCAGCTGGTTCAAAATCAAGAATCCGCATGGACGTGGAGGTTCGAATTCTCTCGCCGCTACTGTTTGCAGATATTTCTCTCCAGCGCCTGCATCAATTGGTTGATGCGGATCTGCAAATCGGCTAGTAACTCATCGATTTCGCCCAGTTTCGCCTCTTTTCCGGCCAGCTCGAGTTGCTCTGCCAGCGCGGCTGCGTCATCGGCTCCAAAAATGGCGATGGCACTCTTCAACGAATGGGCTTCGATTCGCAATGCCTGGTGATCCCGGTGAAGAATCGCACGTTCGATTCTTTCCATCGTATGCGGCGTGTCCTCCAGAACCGCGCGGACCACGTCGTCCAGCAGCTGTTGGTCGCCACCGGTACACTCCAGCGCTACGTTGATGTTCAGCTCGTCTTCGGCCGGTGACAGATCCAGTGGTGATTCCAACGGGCTGGTGCCGGGCGTTACCGATGACTCTGCGAAAGAACTGACATCGTATTGCCGCGAAAAAATTTCCTCGATTCGCGCCAACAATTCGGAACTGTTGCTTGTTTTGTGGAGGCACAGACTGGCCCCGATTTCGCGCCCATGCTGTGCAAACTCTTTCGGTTCTTCTCCGGAATACAGGATAATTGGCACGTCGGCAAATTGGCTTGTCTGTCGCAGCTCGGCACAAATCTGATAACCGTTTCGCTGGGGCATATTGACATCAAGTACGATCAAATCCGGTCCATGATGATGCGCCATGGTCAGGGCTTCATCACCGCTGGCAGCCTGAATCACTTCGTGCCCCGTCGAAGCGAGTTTTCGCGCGAACAGCAGCCGTAATGCGCGATGGTCGTCGGCCAGCAGGATTTTACGGCCGGTCGACGGATGCAGGGACGAACCGCCAGCCTGTTGTTTAATCAGCGCCGCAATCTGCTGTCCGCCGAGTTTCATTGGCGAAACCACAATGTCGGCACCAGCCCGCAGCATGCGATCTTCGACGCTCGGGTCTTCACCACGGGCAATGACCAGCATTTTCGGGTTCAGCTCGCGCGCGGCCAGCGAGATAAACAGAT
>CAMYKF010000390.1 GCA_947258905.1 uncultured Pirellulaceae bacterium
TGGCGGTGGCTTCCAGCCGCCGTTTTGTTGCAGGACACGGCGGCTGGAAGCGCTGGAAGCCACCGCTACCTATTCATCAATCGTTACGAAAAACGGTCCGCTGGCCCAGTCATCCCAGATGGGCGTGTAGTGCTCGGACGTGTGATGCAATGTCAACTGAAAGTTACCCAGCAACATATAGGTACCCGTCTCTTCAAACGCAAACCAGTCGCGCAGGTCGACACGTTTGGTGAACTCATCGCCGGGCCCAAGCGTCACCAGCCCGGCCAGTCCGCCGAAATTGACGGGGTCGCCAACATCAGGCTCGGGCCGCATCTCGCCAAAAAAGCAAACAAACCGGAACTGATTATTGCGGGCGCCGCGCTGCTGGCCGCCGTCATAAAACAACAACGGAACTTCGCCCACATTACGAATCTTCAAATCGACCTCGACCGGCTCCATCTGGTTGAATGACGGTTTGACCGCAGTCCACGTGACCAGCATGCGGTGGCCGGGATGCTCGCGTTTCCCGGCCGTGCTTTCCAGATGCTGCGCAATATGATCGGCCTGATCCCCGGTGATTTGCGCGGAGAGGTTTTGCGTGCCCGTCGCCTCGTCGGGCATTCTGTTTTGACCGGTAATCATGATGCCCAGGCCGCCGATCATGGCAACGGTCCTTGAAACCAGTTGTTCATCGGACACGATCGGTCCGCACGCCGTCAGCTCAAGCATGTATTGCGAATTCTGGTTGTTCAGGGAACGCAGTCGCACGGTGCCCAGGTGTTGCGTCGCAAGATTGCCCAGCAAGACCTCTTTTCCATCGATGGACACCCGCTGACCAACTTCATCAGGGTCAACCAGAAAGTAGATACCGTCCTCGATCTCATCACATGACCAGACCGGACTGGTCGCCAGCCCAAAAAGGCAAACCCAACTCAGGCCACCAAGTAGAAATCCACGCATGTTTCGCTCACCTTGAACCCTTCCTGCATAAACTCAGGACGAACGCGAAACAAGATCGTTCCGTGAAAAACCGGAATTTGGCTGGCCCGGCCAGGAATTGCGTCGACACAAATCGGGCGTCCGCCGGAACCCGACCCTCAGCCGGTTTTGGGTGACAGGGTATTGAGAATGAATTCGTGGTTGGGTCGGCCGCTCAGTGCGTCCGTAACCCGGCGCACCAGTTCCTCACAACCGACCGGTTTGGCGATGAAATCGCAGGCTCCCAGAATCAAGGCCTTGCGCTTGATATAATCTTCTTCCACCGATGTGACCATGATGACCGTCAGGTCGTCGTTGACCACGCGATCGCCCAGCCGCTCGAGAATCTTCAAGCCGTCGACCTCGGGCATACTGATATCCAGCAGTAACAGATCGGGCTGGAATTCCGCGATCTTCTCCTGGGCCCGCACGGAATCATTGCAGGTATCGACGTCCTCAAATCCCGCGGACGTCAGGTAAGCATCCAGCGTGCGCGTGATGAGTGGCTCGTCATCAATCAGCAAGATTCGCTTGTCGAGGACATTCATGGGCGGGCGGAAGTAACGTACAGGAGGCGACATCAAGCGGTCGACCGGGCATAACGATTGAGACACCGCAATTCCGGTGTGGAGGCAATCCTCCAATACAAATCTATGTCGCATTTGGCGAAGTGCCGCAGCAAACACCGCAAAACCCGGTGTCGCGGGAAGAGATCATGCCTGTTATGCCGGTCATGAGGGCTCAGGAGCAGCCGCCCCCCGCACTACTTCACCCAATCGTATAGATCAACCTGCAACCCGCGTTTGGGCGTCGGCGCGGCTTGGTCGGGAGACCAACCCACAACGTGGATTTACGGTTGGCCCACGAGATACAAAATGTCGCCACGCCGCATTAACAGTTGCGAACCGTGCGGCGTCACTGCGTACAAGACCGGTCCGCCGAATTGCCCGCGTCCGCCCTCACCAGCAGCGGCTCCCGATCCGCTCCATAACTCATTGGTGGCCAGTTCGTTCATTTCGTCGCTCGATTGCAGGACGCTGGTTGTCCCGTTCTTGCCAAACAGATACACGTGATCGGCTGCGCCCAGCGGCGTGGCCCATACGCTGCCACCGGAGGTGCGGCCGGCAAAAATCTCTTCGCCTGTATCCACATCCAGACAGAACACGACTCCCTGACGGTTCACAAACCAGGCTTTGCCATCGTGGGCCATCGGTGAACCGAAAGAACTGGTCGCGCGTTTTGCCTGCCACAGCCAACTGGCTGCGTATCCATCTTCAGTCTTTTCAATCTGAATGACGCCATTGGAACGAGCAGCATTGCCCGTGTCGCCTTCACTGCGCCCCGGTGACGCTCCGACCAGAAACCGTCCGTCGCCAACGGGTACAGGAGTAGGTGTGCTGTTGCCAGCCACTCCATCAAATTCCCACAGCCGATCGCCAGACGCCGGATCGTAGCCGGCGACCTTGCCACTTCCACTCAATACCAGATGGTGACCGTCGCCCACCGGCACCAGCCGCGGGCTGCTCCACGACGTCGTACCCAGACCCGGGACCCGCCACACTGTTTCGCCCGTCGATTTGTCCACCGCCATGACATAGGGATCGCTGCTGCGTTCCACCCAGATAAAGGCGTGATCGTCGTCCTGTTCCAGTGAGGCGGCGAGACTGTGTCGCGCCTTGACGTCGCCGTGCATTTCCACCAGATCGAGTGTCCAGCGTGGCTGGCCTTCGTGCGTCAGCGCTATCACGTTGCCGCCTTCGAAAAACACGATCAGGCCATTCTCGTCACATACGGGCGTGGGCGCCGCGCGGCTGACGTAGTTGTTGTTTTCTTCCGGCGAGAGATTGTCCGCTTCGAATTGCCATAATTCGCTGCCATCGGCAAGCGCGATGGCCTGCACATGCAGTTTCTCCTTGTTATCGCCCGAGACCGACGTCACGTACACGGCATTGCCCCAAACAAGCGGACTGGACTGGCCATAGCCCGCCAGATTCGTTTGCCAGGCAATGCCGCTGTCCGGCGACCACTGGACTGGCAGATTGCCGGTCTCGATCGTGGGCTGGCCTCCATTTTGAAAGGAAGTCCAGTCGTGGTCATTGGCTTGCGAGCTTGACACGCTGCAAACAGCGACGAGGAACAGTGCGACGGTCAGGGCATAGCGCATGGCATTCACTTTACTTTGAAGGAACGGGTTCGAGTCGCCCGACAATTTACCACAAACACAAGACAGACAAGATACCGTTACGGTGGCTTCCAGCCGCCGAATTCCGGGAACCGGTCGCAAAATCACGTCATAAACGGCGGCTGGAAGCCA
>CAMYKF010000391.1 GCA_947258905.1 uncultured Pirellulaceae bacterium
GGCTCTGTATCTTCGCGGTCACGAATACGAGGTCGAATCCGAAGAACGGGACGACCAGAAAGTCTGGCGATTGACCAACGGCGACCGAGATTGGCTGTTCTCCCAGGAATCCGGGCTGCTGATCGGATTTCGACAACGAACAACAGACGATGTCTTTGTTGCGACTATCGAGCATCAGGAAATCAACAACGTCCTCTGGCCGGTTACGGTGATTACGAAGGGTTTTGCGCATGACGGTGAAAAACGGGTCACCGATCTTGATCTTGATGCCGATATCAGTGGAGTGAAGTTTCGGCCCGATGAATAAGACCGTCCGCGGAGCAATGCCTATCAATATCGGCTGAACGACGGCCGGCCCGAGGTTGGTCAATGGGGCCGGATGGAAAAGACGGGGCGGAAGATGATAGTTCGGGCGATTGATACACAGCCGTCGGGATTCGACCTGCCACGGCGATACTCTGATGCGATTACTTGTCCTCTGCGGTCCCGTGGTCTTTTCGGCGCTCCACTATCCACCGCGTAAAGCTCTCGCTGCGGGCCGCTTCGTCAGGCATGGTTTCCTTGAAATAGTCCCATTGCTGGTGTTCAATGTGCAGGAGCTGGTAACCAGGAGCCACACACCATGGCCATGACGACACTCTCGACGACCGTCGACGCCGACAATTGTGGGCGTGTAGATCTCGTCGTTCGACAGCTCTCCGGGACCTCACGCAGTCAGGTTCGCGGACTGGTCGATCATGGCTGCGTCTCGATCAATGGTGCGGCGTGCACAACTTTGGCGTCGTTGGTCAAGGTTGGAGACCTGGTTTCAATTCGTTTCGACCCGTCGCAACGATATCGCGAAAAAAAGAAACGCTGGGATGATCGCACGTTTGACGTTTTGTTTGAAGACGATCATATAATTGTCGTGGACAAGTCCGCCGGGACCTTGACCGTGCCGACCAATCGCGGCGACGAGAACACACTGGTTGATCGGGTGTCGATTTATCTGAGCCATTCCCGTAGCAGCCGCGAGGCGTGGGTCGTCCATCGACTGGACCGTCAGGTGAGCGGACTGTTGGTCTTTGGCAAACACGAGGCGGTCGCCAAACGGTTGATCGAGCAGTTCAAACTTCGCAAGCCGCAACGGGTTTATGCGGCGATCGTCGCCGGCGTGATGTCCAGCGATAGCGGAACCTTTGAATCGCATTTGGCTACGGGCAAGAACCTTGACGTGTACGCCACCCGTCCATCGGCCAAGGCGGAACGCGCGGTCACTCATTATCGCGTACTGAAACGAATGTCGGACACGACGCTGGTCGAGGTGACCCTCGAAACTGGCAAACGCAACCAGATTCGCGTGCACTTTGCCGACGCCGGGCATCCGGTACTGGGCGATCCTCGCTATGGAACCGAACAGGCCGCGCATCCACACTGGATTCGCAAGCGGATCGCCCTGCACGCCAGGTCACTCAGCTTCCAGCATCCGGTCACGGGCCAGGCGGTGACGTTTGAATCACCCTTGCCAGCGGCGTTTGAAAAATTCCTGTCGAAGAACCGTTGACGCGTATCCGCCGACCCGTGTGAAACATATGTTTCCATCAGCGTCACTTAGTCTTTTGGTAACTGATCCTGAAATTCAAATTCCAGCCCCAGCTTCAGCAGCTCACGCGCGCGGTCAACGGACAGTCTCGTGCCGGCACTGGACGAAACCCACAGGCTTTGTCCCCGTGGTGCCCAAATGGACAGGTTACCGGCAGCTTCACACTCCCCTCCGATCGCAAGTGAATATCGTCATAAAACAGGTCCACAAGTTGGATGGTGGAAAGTTACGACCGACACACACTCAGCCGGTCAGTTTTCGTTCAGCCCCATTGTGCGGGTATGCAACCGCTCCTTCCACGTATTTTCTCGCTGGATCACTTCGTCGGCCTGGTGAAGGGAAGCCGAAGTCAAGCGTCGTGAGGCCCGAGTCGGTGAAGATGACAGGGACTGGGTAGATCTTGGGCAGCGGGCAAGGTGACAGGTGTTGCCACGCACGCAAATCATCCGTGGCGAAGCCCGGACTTGTATTGCCAGTCCAGTTGTTCCAAACTGAAACTGTAATTACTCTGCTGCCGGGAGGTATTTATGGCTGGGCGATTGCTTTGTTTGGTGTCGGCCTTCGGTTGTCTTGCCGCTATCCTTGTCGGATGCTCGGGTTCATCTTCCCCTCAAACCGCCGTACACGACCGATACCAGCCGGCTGTTCGGTTGAAGCGTGAGCAACTGCATCAGAACAGCGACGGTATTCCCTTTCGTGTCGACGGTGATCAGCTGTTTGTCGGGATCGACGAGACAGAAGTCGAACTGGCCATCGATGAACGGTTCTCCAAAGCCTGGCAATGGCGATTGATTCCGGTTGCGGGTGGCACGCATATGGCGTTGGTAAATAACCTGGGGCTGGCAGTGTGGACCACCAAACCTCCCTGCGAACCGGTGTTCGTCTGGTTGGCAACCGAGGACCCGCTGGCCGGACCACGGCGACTCCGTTCCGATCCGCCCATGGATTCGCCCAAGCGGGAATTGTCTTTTTCGGTAAGTTCGGCCGGCAACTATTGGTGCGTGCATGCTAAACAACTAACCGCCAGTTCCTGGTATCCGGAATTCGCGGAGGAAAACGCTGACCTTGCACAAATCAGTCTGCGGGACCTGATAACCGGTCAGGAAGTCCGTCGGCTGGAACATGACGTTCCCAAAAGTATGATCAGCATGCATTGCTGGAGTGCCGACGGCCGACGATTGGCAGCCTGGATGCCGGGTTGCGATATGATTGTACGGGGGATAGGCAGACGCAACGTTGACGTGGTGCAGCCCCAACCGGCAACCGTAGTATGGGACGTGGAAACCGGTGAACGCCTTTTTTCGCTCGAGGGAAAACAACCCTACTCCACCCGAGACAACTCACGCAGTACCAAAATTGGCCTTGTCCGTGGACTCTGGCTGTCAGGCGACGGGAATCGCCTTTTAATCGAAGAGGAAACCTGTGAACCCGACAAGACGATTAAAGCCTGGTCCGTTGAATCCGGGCAACCACTGGGATCACGGAAATTTCGCTCGCTGCGGGCAATCGCTTTTGATCGGGAAAACCGGCTACTGGCGGTCGGCTCATTTCATGGCAGCGACTTGTTCGGCAACCGTAGCGACAAAGTTGAGTTGCTGGAACTGGACACGATGCAGCCCCGTTGGATGGAAAAATGCCCTGCGGGTGTTCGGGCGCTCGCCGTGGGCTGCGCTGCCGGTGTTCGTCGCCGTG
>CAMYKF010000392.1 GCA_947258905.1 uncultured Pirellulaceae bacterium
GCACAACGTTGGAAACAGGTCGTGCAGGTAGACCAGCGCGTTCCCGGCTTGTCCTGCGGGAATGCCCGGTCCGACCAGGCAGACTGGCGTATTCATGGAATGTTCGTAGAGGCTTTGTTTGCCTAACAGTCCGTGACTGCCCATCGCCAGGCCGTGATCGGAGGCAAACACAATCACAGTGTTTTCAGTCAGACCCCGCTGGTCCAGCACTTCCAGGATGCGGCCGATCTGCTCGTCCATATGCGAAACCATGCCGTAGTAGTCCGCCAGTTGCTGCCGCACGACCGGTTCGGTGCGCGGCCAGGGTGCGAGCACTTCATCGCGAATCGTCATCTGGCCAGTATTGAACGGATGCTGAGGCAGAAAGTTGGCGGGCAAGGGAGGCGGATTGTCCGCATACATCGTGTCAAATGGCGGCGGTGGCATTCGCGGATCGTGCGGTGCCGAGAAAGCCACATAACACAGGAAGGGACGCGAGTTGTCATGCGATTGCAAAAACCGGATGGCCGCATCGGCAAACATGGTGCTGGAAAACCCGTCGCCCGTATATTTTTCCGACCATGTGTGATCAGCCTGCAAATCGTGTAGCGGGACCTGGGAGTGATCAGACATGCCGCCGATCAGCACCGTGTTGCCCTGCTGGAAGCTGCGGGCAAATGAACTCTTGCCGTTGTGCCACTTGCCGGTTCCAAAGGTCACGTAGCCGGCATCGCCAAACAGCTCCGGGAACGTCGTCTGATCTTTCAATTGCATATTGGTGTGGTACAGAGTCTTGCCGCTCAGCAACATCGCGCGACTGGGCACACAAACAGCGCCATGAATCGAGCCCATGCAATACGCCCTGTCAAACCTTGTGCCGTCACGATACAGGCGATCCAGGTGCGGCGTTTGAATCAGGTGGTTGCCAAGTGCGCCGATGGTATCGACACGCTGATCATCGGAGAACAGAAACAGCACGTTGGGGCGCTGCTGTCCATAAGCTGGATGACTGGTCAACAGCCCGGCCAGCAGAACCAGCATGGCAATGCAGCGCCAGCGGCGTGGTGAAGTCAAAAACAACGTCAGCATCTCGCGATGAATTAATCCGGATGGGATCATGGTCAGCTCGTTTCGTTTCGGGGCCGGTCTCAGCTAGACTGGAGCCCTGCCATTAACAATTTCAGTAGTTCCAAAAACTGAGCCGAACGCGCTGGCGTCGGGTCCTTGAGACGGCGTTTCCCCGGAGAAATCCGAGGCTACTGCCTGCGGCTCAGTTCAAAATGATGGTTTTTTGGAACTACTGAATTTATAAGAGTAATTAAAAGTAAATGTCATGAAAACCGGCGTCATTGTCCACGGCTGCAACCTGCAAATCGAAAACTGGCGACATGTGGCGTGGGGCGATCCCCCGGATCACATGGGTCGGATTCCCCAAGGCATGCTGGTGGCCCATGAACTGGACGCCGAGATCATTGTGTTTGGAACGGGCGCTTCCGGCAAACCCTTTCAATTCGGCGACGACCCGGAAGACGAATTGCCGCTGCGGGAAGCCGAGTATTCGCTGAAATACTTGCAGGAGTATTTCGACCAGCTGGCCAGCTTTGCACCGCTGCACGAGAAATTGGGGGCGGTCGGCAGTCCGGAATTCGAGCTTGCCCGCGGGAATCTGTTGCGTCGTATTGTGCTGGACGTCGAGTCCCAAAACACGATACAGGAAATTGAGAACGCCGCCACGATTTTTCTGGAGCACGGTATGGAGGAGGTTGTGTTGGTATCCAGCCCCTCGCATGTCGTGCGCTGCTTGCGTGACGCGGCGGCCTTGTTTGCGGAACAGCCCAGATTCCATGGCCTCCGGCATCGCATCATGGCCGTCCCCAGCATCACTTGCTACGAAGGCAGCACGCCGGGCGACGTTGTGGTGATTGAGCCGCCACACCGCCCCGACCGCCACGTATTGCCCACGCATCGGCGGATACAGCGTATGCTGGAATTGCAACAGATGCCCAACGCCGAAGTCGTTTCGCTGATCGAGGACTTTGACGATCTGTTGCAAAGGTACGAACATCGCTTTTTTGGCGACGGGCAGGCTTGATGACCATGGGGAATGATGTCGGCGCAGGAATCCCGTGATGAGTGAATTGCCTGACGGGCGGGAAATGGATGTTGTGGCGCAAGGGCCGCGCGAAAAACGCGCCGGAATGCTGGTGATTGCCTTCGGGTTATTGACCACGGCGGTGATGATGTCTGTGGTGTTCCTGATGAATGCCGCTGGATTTGACGCGATGAACATCTACGTATTTGTCCTCTTTCCGCTGGGCGCCCTGATCGTCGGAATTTTTGCTGGCAGCGGTTATGGCTTGGGTTCATGGTGGACCGGTGCAAAAATCGGCGGGACATTGCTGGTGCTGGTGCTGGTTTGGCAGTTTCTGGCATTTTTTGCTGCGCAGTTTGTCGAGTATCTGGCCCTGAAAGCCAATATGAATCCGCCATTGTCGTTTTGGCAGTACTTCGACTCCTCGACGCGCGGGTTCAGACTTGAAAACGGGCCGCCGCTGGGCATCTGGGGATACGGATTGCGGTTGTTGCAGATAACCGGCTTTACACTGGGCGGATTGCTGGGTTCGTTGTTGTTAATGACGCAGCCCTACTGTGAGCAATGCCAGATGTATCGCAAGACGAAACAGCTGGGAGTCATGCCGGCTGGAATCAAACCGCGCAAGGTTAAAAAGAAGAACGCTGCGGAACAGGGCGCCATGCAAGCCGAAGCGGAGGAAGCTTTCAGTGGCGGATTGCAGCTGATGGAAGAAACCGCGGAGATGGCGCAAAGCGGTGATACAAAAACCTTTTGTGAATTGATGCAGGAGCTGAAAGCGCAAAAAAAAGAGATCAACAAACAGTCGACCCGGCTGACCGTCAGCGTGGAATTCTGTCCCGCCTGCCATGCAGGCCGCTTGATTTACAAGACGATGCAGGGCCACGGTGATGAGACCATCGTGCAGGAATTGGCCACATATCAAGTGGGTCCGGCGTTTGTTCGGGAGGTACGGGTGACGATGTAGTTTCGCGTTGTGAACGGTACGGCATTCTGTCGGGCAGCGTCGGATACCCTGTCACCGTAGCGAATCTCGTGAGAGGTTCGATTCTTCAGTGCGAGCCAATGCGATCAAGGTCCAGGGTCTCACGACTTTGGCTACGCCTGCCCACACCTGTCGCTGCATGGCCCGACACTCTCTTTGTGAAACGCAAGGTGCGCAGAGCACGCAGAGGGATGCGCACGCGAGAGGCCCAGC
>CAMYKF010000393.1 GCA_947258905.1 uncultured Pirellulaceae bacterium
CGCCGTTTGAAACAACGTTCAACCACGGCGGATGGAAGCCACCGCTACAAGCGCAAATCAGGAAATGTACAAGATGACCTGCGTTACGAGGTCGCGCGAATCTGGCAGAGGCGCTTGTCTTACTCGTGCCGCAGAGCTTCGATGGGGTCCATTTGCGCGGCACGCATGGCGGGGTAGATGCCAAAGACCACTCCCACAATGACCGAGATGCCAAAGGCCAGCGGAAATGACAGGGGCACCAGCGTGGGAGTCATTTCGGTAACGACCGTCGGCAGCGACTCGTACATATTTTCCCAGGCGTAGGCTACAAAGGCCTTGATGCCTTGCAGGATGATGGGACACAGCAGGCCCATCAGCATGCCAATGGCACCACCCACGACCGAGAGGACAATCGTCTCGATCAGGAACTGGCGGATAATATCACGGCGACAGGCACCCAGAGCGCGGCGAATACCGATTTCCCTGGTGCGTTCCGTCACAGTGGCCAGCATAATATTCATAATGCCGATGCCGCCGACGATCAGCGAGATGGCGGCGATCAGGCCCATGAACATCATGAACATCAGCCGGGTGGTCTTGGCCTGTTCGAGCAGTTCAAACGGTACGATGATGCCAAAGTCCTGACGATCCGCGTCTTCCCGCCGCAGGGTGCTTTCGATCAGGCGGGCGGTTGTGGGCACGTCCTTGATTGCCCTCACCTGCACGGTGACCTGGGAAAGCTCAAATGTTTCCCGGGAGAACGAACCCGCTCCGCGTTTCTCTTCCATGTCACCCATGCGTCGCCGCATGGTTTCGATGGGGATGTAGACGTCGCTGGTAAAGTCCTGTCCGGAAAACGAGCCGCCGATGGCACCCGTGGGGGACTTCGGTTTCAACACGCCCACGATTTCAAAGCGATCCTGCTTGGCCGGAACGAAAATCTTTTTGCGCAGCGGGTCTTCATAGGGGAAGAAGTACTTGGCCAGTTCCGCCGAAATCACGCAAACCGTGGCGGTGCTTTCCGGATGAGTCAGGAAATGGCCACGGTCCACTTCCAGGCGGTTAACCGCGCGGTATTCGGGCGTACAGCCGACCAGCCGGCCTTCGCGAGCATCGATTTTGGCATTGCCAGTGTAGGAGAACCGCACTCGCAGTTCCCGCACCGGAATGACTTCTTCCACCGTGGGAATCGCCAGCAGTTGTTCCCTTTCAGCCCGCGTGATGCCGTAACGTTCGGAGCTGAAACTGAATCCAGTGCTCTCGTCCGGGGGCTTGAGCGTCCGCACGATAATATTCTCGGCACCCAGCGCCTCGATCTGTTCCTGGGCCTTAATACTGATCCCTTCGCCAATGGCCAGCAGCCAGATCACGCTGGCTACGCCAATGAATATGCCCAGAACGGTCAGCGCCGACCGCATCGGGTGCAGCAGCAGGCTTTTGATTCCAAGGATCCAGGTACGCAGAAACATGGGTCAGGTGATAGTGCTGGAGAAGTGTAACTTAATGGGTCAGGAGGTGGCGTTCTCGGGTGAGCCGATGCCGACGGCCGCATCGTTGAGTGCCGGGGCGCCGTCGGATTTGAGCCCGGCAATCACGCGGTCCGTATTCCGCTCATCGGACTGAATGTAACCATCACGCAAACGAATCACCCGCTTGGCGTGCGCAGAAACTTCGTCCTCGTGGGTCACCATGATAATGGTGCGGCCTTCCTGATTGAGTTTCTCAAACATCTGCATGATTTCGTCGGTGGTGACCGAATCCAGGTTACCGGTGGCTTCATCGGCCAGAATGAACTGGGGGTCATTGGCAATCGAGCGGGCAATGGCCACACGCTGCTGCTGGCCACCTGACAATTCGGTAGGGCGGTGGTTCAGGCGGTCTCCCAGACCCACCATGGCAGCCAGGTCGCGGCAACGTTGTTTGCAATTGGCAGTGAGACGGCCCATGTAGTACAGGGGCACTTCAATGTTCTCAACCACAGTCAGTTGCGGAATCAAGTTGTACGACTGAAACACGAATCCAATTCGTGAAGCGCGAATGGCCGACAGCTGATCATCGGTCATGGTGGCGACATCGTCGTCACCTAGCTTGAACGAGCCGGAGGTGGGCCGATCCAGACAGCCCAGCAGGTTTAATAACGTGCTCTTGCCCGAGCCCGAGGGTCCCATGATCGCCACGTAATCGCCGTGCGGGACATCGAACGTTACGCCCTGCAGGGCCTTGACGGTTTCGCCCTTCAGCACGTAATGCTTGGTGAGGTCGGTGATCTGGACTGCGTGTGACATAACTTTTCAGTAGGTTGTTGCCTGGACTGACTACGAACCGGGAACGAGAGGACTCTCTCCCCAAAGTCCAGTCTAATCAGAAAGCGGACATGACGCCGCGATTGCCGTGGAACTATCCGCCACCGGGTCCACCACCGCCGCCCCCCTGTTGCTGGCGGAAGCGGGACATCATTTCCTCGAATTTCTTTTTCAGTTCATCCTTGGAGATGCCATCGCCATCGGTATCGGCTCCGTCCAGGAATCCGCGGAAACGGTCGTCCATTTGCTCCATTTCCTCTTCGCTCAGCAACTCGTCGCCGTCGGTATCATAGCGGGTGTACATACCGTTGATGCGGTCGTCCATGGAGCCGCCCATGCCACCGCCGCCGCCACGTTGCTGGCCACCGGGGCCGCCACGTTGTCCGCCCTTGCCGCCGGGTCTTCCAGCACCGCCAGGTTGGCCACCCGGCTGCCCGCCGCGTCCGGCCATTTGGCCTTCCTGGGGAGCTTCCGGATCACGGGGTGCTTCCTGACCTTCGCTGGAGGTCACGCCGGTACCTTCGGGCAATTCGATTCGCGATTCCTGCTCCAGTTCCGGCAGGTCCATTAGTTCCTTGTACTGACCCGGGTCCATCACCAGCAAGTCGTGTTCGTCGACTCCGGATTCAATCCACACATTTTGTGAATTCTCACCGACCACGCCGACTTCCACTGTTTCAAATTTGTTCTCACCGACTTGACGCAAGACAAATGTCGTATCGTTGGCCGAATAAATACACTGCAGCGGGGCCTGCAACACGTCGGGCTGGAATTCCGTCTGAATCGTGACCGAGGCATTCATCCCCGGAATCAGTGTTTCGGGTGGATTCAGAATACGCACAAACACGGCGTATTCCCGCACGCTGGATGATCCCATCCAGCCGCTTTGTTCGGCGTAGGCATTGACCTTGGTGACATAGCCGGTGAGCGGTTTGCCCGAGAGTGCGTCGACCGAAACGGTGGACGGCATCCCGGCGCGAATC
>CAMYKF010000394.1 GCA_947258905.1 uncultured Pirellulaceae bacterium
GAATTCAATTGCCATAACACGTAGCCGCCAACGGCAATCAACAAGCCGATTGCGATAGCCCACTGCAATTCGGTTCGCGAGGCAGGCCTCTTGTCCGCCAAGGTTGCGTTCCTCCCTTCTCCCCTGGGGGGAGAAGGTGGCCGCAGGCCGGATGAGGGGGCAATACCTGCCTGATCTTTATCTGTGCCAGCCGCAACGATCTCGCTCTCGGTGAGCCCCTGCGCAAACGCCTCTTCCATCTGCTGCTCCAGCCCCGGGATACCCTGCGGCAATCGCTCGCCCGCCGATTGCTCAATGGCACCAGCCAGCCGCCGCGTTTGTTCCACGACGCGTGACGCCTGTTTGTTCTCAGCCATTTGCGCGCGGACTTGCGCCGCTTGCTCTTCATTCATTTCATTCAGGGCATACGAAGTCAGGTCCACATCGCCCGGATGTTCTGCGTGCCCGTTTTGGCCATTGTGTTCTGCATTCATCTTTATAATCTCAACATTTAGTTGTTGTTTTTTTTTGGTGGTTGGTGTCGAAAGTCTCACGACTTCCGCTTCCTGATTGGCCTGACTCGTCGTCGTGGGACAACCAGTTGCGAATGGCGGGATCGGAGCGGAGTTTGGTGATGCCGCGATGCACCAGCACTCGAATCGAACTTTCCGCACGATCCATGATCCCGGCGATCTCGGCGTACCGCAGACCGTGAGACCACAAATCGATGGCCTCGCTCTGTGAATCCGGCAGCCCGCTAATCCGCCGGCGAACCAGTTCGCAAATCTCGGCATGGGACAGTTGCTGGAAAGCCGATTTGCTGGAATCGGTGTGCTGGCACACCAGCTGCTGGCAACTGGTTTGCATTCGTTGACGTCCACGCTGCAAATCAATCGCCCGATTGCGACACACCCGGTAAAGCCACTGATCTAACTTTGCCGGCCGTTTCTCGCCCTCGGTTCGACAGAGTTGCAGAAAGGCGTGCTGGACAACGTCCTGCGCGACATCCTCATCCCCGCCGAAAAACCGACTGGTGTACCGAATCAACTTTCCTTGCAACCGCCCCGCGGCTTCCAAAACCGCGTCGCGGAATCTGCTGTCATTGAGTGTGGTCATCAGTGCTATTTCTACTCGATCCTTGCCGATTCCGCTTCTTTTGACGGGGCTGGGCACGATTCGTTTCATGGAAATTGGGCCATTTTCACAGTCGCCGATCGCACCGCGATCGATTGAAACGGCACGATCGCGGAGCGATCGGCGACTATTGTCATCTATCTGGACGCCCCAAGCCGCTTTCATTACTCTTCGCGGCCCCCAATTCACGAATTCACGGACGTCGGAACTCTGGCGAGCTCCGCTACGAATTCGCTCAGGGTCGGATCATTCAAAGTTCCGACGTGATCGCCGCATGTCTGAATCGAAACGCTGGTACGAACTGGTTTTGCCGCTGGGCATTATCGCCTGCCTGCTGGTAATTCTGGTCCCATTGCCCCCGGCCGTCATTGACATCTTGCTGGCCGCCAATATCACGATCGCCGTGATTGTGCTGCTGACGACGATTCAGGTACGCACGCCGCTGGAGTTCGCGATCTTTCCGACTCTATTGCTGGCGACCACGCTGTCGCGCGTCGTACTGAATATTGCCACCACGCGTTTGATCCTCAGTCGCGGGGCTGTTGACAACGCTGCAGCGGCCGGTGGAGTGATTCAGAGTTTTGGCGAATTCGTCGCCGGCAATCAGATCGCGGTGGGTATCGTGATCTTTTCGATCATCGTGGTAGTGCAGTTCGTGATCATCACCAAGGGTGCCACGCGTATCAGTGAAGTGGCTGCGCGATTCACGCTGGATGGCATGCCTGGCCGACAGATGGCTATCGACGCCGATCTGAATGCCGGCACGATTGACGCCGCGCAAGCCAAACGTCGTCGCGAAGACCTGCAGGAACAATCCGACTTTTATGGTGCCATGGACGGGGCCAGCAAGTTTGTGCGTGGCGATGCGATTGCCGGGATCATAATTACCGCCATCAATATTGTTGGTGGTCTGGCCATTGGACTTGCGGCTGGCATGAGTGCCGGCCAGGCGGCCGAGACCTTTACCAAGCTGACGATCGGCGACGGACTCGTGACCCAAATACCGGGACTGCTGATTTCTCTGGCAGCGGGCATTTTGATTACGCGTTCCACGCGCTCATCCAACTTGTCCAGCGAATTTGTGGCCCAGTTGTTCTCGCGGCCCCAAGTGCTGTTGATCGCCGGCCTTTTCCTGCTGGTCCTCATCTTTACACAGTTGCCGGCGATTCCCTTGCTCGTCGTGGGCGGCGGTTGTATTGCCATCGCCGTTCTGTTGCCGGATCAGGAAATGGAAACGGCCGAGGATGCGGCGTCGGAGGCCCAATGCGCTGACCAGCAAAAGGAAGAACAACTCAAGGGCTTGTTGGCCGTCGATCCGATCGAAATCGAACTGGGCGTCAATTTGATTGGACTGGCCAGCGGCGGGCAGTTGCTGAGCAAGATCACGCGGGCCCGCGAGGCGCTGGCGTCCGAACTGGGGATCGTGCTGCCCAAAGTCCGCGTGCGCGACAATCTGCAATTGCAGGCCAACCAGTTCCAGATCCGTATCAACCGACTGGCGGTGTGCCAGTTGTCCATCAATCCGGACCGCACATTGCTGGTCAGGAAGACTCCGGCGGCCGCCGACCCCGGCGGACTGGCAGGGCAGTGGCATGCCGGATTTGGGGCGAGTTGGGTGGATGACGATTCGGTCGCCGTCAAGGCGCGCGAGTACCTGCGTTTATCACCCGCCGATGCCGTGGTGGAAACCCTGAAACACCAGTCGCGATTGCACGCGGCCGAAATTCTCACCCGTCAATCAACCGCCTATCTAATTGAACAGTTACATGAAACGAGTCCCGCGGCGGTCGACGAACTGATCCCCGATGTGATGCGAATTGGCCAGGTCCAGCAGGTCCTGCAGCGCTTGCTGGCCGAACGCGTCTCGATTCGTCCGCTTAACACGATCCTTGAGGCGCTGGCCGATCATTACCAGCCTGGCTGTGAAATCGGTGCGTTGTCAGAAACTGTGCGTCAGCGTCTGTCGCCATGGATTACCGCCTCGTTGGCGGCCGATGACGGCCAGGTCCACGTCCTGCAGCTGGAAAGTTCGCTGCAATCCTGGCTGGAACGTCAACTGGTCAGTCAGGACCGGTTTCCGGCCGACGGAATGGAGGCAGCTGGCCGCCAGCGACTTTTCGCGGCGATCAACCGGGCATTGCCCCGGGCGGTCAACCTGGAGAACCGCGTGGCCTTAATGGTGAATCCGCAATTGCGGCCGGCCCTGCGCGAGGAACTATCGGTGCGTTTTCCGCAGCTTGCCATCACGACAACCCGTGAAATTTCGCGAGACGCAAAAATTGAAACAATTGCAATTTTGCGACTTGCAGATGTGCACTACGCTGCCGCCTGATCCAGATAACCCGCCTTGTAACTTTTACACAGAAAGTTTTTGCAAAGAGCACAACTTTCAGTTTTTCCAACAAGTGTCAAGAAACAACAGCCGATAACTGAACGGTGACCAAATATGTTCCGAGTCCATTGGTGCAGGTGTGCCTGTGACGCGGAAATTGGTCACGATTGAAACCAACGTGCGAAAGATTTTTCGCACCCCCCCACGAAATCAACGAGCGCATTGACTGTCAATCACGGAGGATTGCATGGCGACATCGGTTGCTAGTGCTGAGGAAACTCAACAACTCTGGATCGAGTATAAAAAGAACCCCGGCAACAAGGATTTGCGTAACCGCTTGATGGAACGCTACCTGCCGCTGGTCAAGTACAATGGCGAACGCATCTGGCAACGTCTGCCCGATGGCGTGGAACTGGACGACCTCATCTCGGCCGGCGTGTTCGGCCTGATGGACGCCATCGACGCCTTCGATCTGGAACGCGGCGTCAAGTTCGAAACCTATTGCGTGCCGCGTATTCGCGGAGCCATGCTGGATGAACTCCGCTGCATGGACTGGGTGCCTCGCCTGGTTCGCTCCAAGGCCAGCAAACTGGCCAACGCCAACAAAAAGCTGGAAGCCAAGCTGGGCCGGACTCCTACCGAGCGGGAAATGGCTGATTTCATGGAAATCACCGTTCCCGAGCTGGAAAAGATGATCGTTGACGCCAACGCCGTTAACCTGATCAGCTTGAACAAGAAATGGTACGAGACCGACAGCTACAAGGATGTTCGTGAAATCGACATTCTGGAAGACAAAAAGGGCGAAGACCCTACCCGTCGCATCCAGAAGAACGACCTCATGCGTCTGGTCACCAAAGGCCTCAACCGCAACGAACGCCTGATCATCATTCTGTACTATTACGAAGAGCTCACCATGAAAGAGATCGGCGCAACGCTGGATCTCAGTGAAAGCCGCGTGAGCCAGATGCACAGCAGCATCGTGTCACGGCTGCAACAACAGCTGGGTCGTCGCCGCGTTGAGTTCGGCAGACAAAAGATGGCTTCGTAAGAAGAACCGCTGTTAATCAGTCAAACCAAAGACCCGCCGTTGGCGGGTTTTTTCGTGGGTTCATGGGGCGAGCATCTTGCCTGCGAGGGGAGTGGCTGTCAATCTATCAATACAACAAGCTGGAAGCTTGCCCCACAACCTTCATGATGTAATACAAGCTGGAAGCCTGCTCAGGGCGCCACGGCTCCGCCAGTGCCCTCAGCCCCATCAAAAGACGGCCTATGTGATACCGGCACTAATACCAGTCGGCAGTCAGGTCGTCGGGGAAGGGGATATCGCAATCGAATCCGGCGGTGTTGCGATACGGGTCGTGCATCGCTTCCAGATCCTGAAGCTCTTCCGCCAGCCAGAAGCAAAACTCAAAGAAGGCGTCCATGCTGATGTGCAGCGGCGGCTGGCCCGCATCGCGAGACTGATTCAGCTTGGGCGGGGTTATTTCTCGATCATTCATTAGCAGGTCCTCGATGCTCTAAGTCATCGGCGATCCCTGCCCATGCTCGATACAGTTTTGACGCGTGTCCGGATCATGCCGAATGGGCAAGACAGGAAAGCTTCCTTGGCCTCTTCCAGTTCCCTGTCGTTGTCTTGCCCGTGGCGTTTTCCGACACCTGATATACGTAACTGGATACGTTGTGGTTTGCCGTTGTTATAAGCATTTATGGCATTTCTCAAATACGATTTATTCACAAGCATGACTGCATGCATGGCCTGCGGTGCCAAAGTCGTTCGCCTATCCCGGTAACGAAAGCCGGTAGCAAAAGTTGCAAGGCTTTCCAGCAGCCCACAGCGTATGTAGCAAAAGTCGTGAGCCTTTTCAGCAGCCTGAATCGGTGCTGGCCCTGGACCGCCATCGCCAACTTGCCAGCAATCAAGGACTGACAGGTTGCAATTTCGGCATGTTGAATTTTCAATGACCATGCTTTCAACTCGCTGCCTTGACAGCAATCCAGCCTTGCCAACGTTACCAGAACCACGCACTTCAAACCTTGTTTGAAGTTTGTCAAACGGTTTTGGAAAATTTTTGGCGAATGGACCGCGGTTTGCGTTTGGGACGTGCATCGGGTGCATACGCCAACGCACCTGTCAAACGTGGGATGGAAGTTTTCCAGCACAAAGTGAAAACAAGGTTCCGTCGGATACAGTTTGCGAAATGTTGGCAATTCGGGCCCCTTATGGCCCGACTCGTTTAACATAAAACTCGTGGTCGCAAATGGACCATCCGTTGCGATTACGAGAAAACATTTCAAACATTACAGGTGCAAAAGTGGCCTGTGAGCGGCAAAAAGGTTTGCCAGGAGAAACTTCTTCAAAATGCTAGCGATCGCGTCGATAACTTGTTTTGCTTTCCCAGCGTCTGCAGAGTCAGCTCTTGCCGGAACCGGAGGCCAACGACCGACACGGATCGTAGCGCAAACGGAGAGTTTGAACTGTACTTGTCAGGCAGTTTCCACCACAATCCCCGACCCGCGGAGTTCCGTGGCCTCTGGTGATCAGGTGGAAATTGGCGTCAAGTCGGTTCGACACCCTGTCATCCTGTGCCCTCCAGGCAATGGCCAGCGGAATCCGGTCCCCAACCGCGAAGCCCCCGCGCCGATTTGCCGCAACCCACGACGGGAGTTAACCATGCAGATTCGAGGAACGACGAGTATCCAAACCACCTCACAGGTGAATTTGTCCAACAAGGTTCAAACCGCAGACAACCAGGCGGTTGCCACTCGCATTGACACGAACGACCACGTAGATATTTCCAGCGAAGCGCAAATGCTTGCCGGCATGAACGACACCTCGGGAATTCGAGCTGAGCGTGTCGCGGAAATTCGCGAGCAAATCGAAGCCGGTCAATACGAGACAGCCGACAAGCTGGACACGGCCATTGAACGACTGTTGGATGAAATTGCCTGATTCGGTTCATCGGGTAGCGCCCATCGGGCTCATCGCAAACACTCCATGCCTTGCAACCTGATTTGACAACTTGCGAATGGCGCTGCCCCTGTAGCCAGGGCGTTTCGGTTATTCGGCGAAAAACCCCGGTCCGATCCAGACCGGGTTTTTTCATGCGCGTACAGATTCGGCGAAAAACCCCGGTTTGATCCAGACCGGGTTTTTTCATGCGCGTAGAGTAAAGGAATCGCGCCTTTTCACAACCTGCACGGTTGGGCGCGGGCAGTATGTTGGCAATTGCAGCGGCAGGGCGCAGCGCCTAAAGGCCAAACGGTCAGATACGGCCAAACGGTCAGATACGGCCAGGCGGTCAGATACCGGCCAGTTCAGTCGCCCTCAGCACGCGGCGAATGCCGATCATAAAGGCGGCGGTTCGCAGACTGACGTTGTGCTCGTTGGCTTCCTGCCAGACGTCTTCAAACGACTGCGAAAGGACCGAATCGAGTTGCTGACGCACACGGTTCAGATCCCAGCTGTAATACTGGCGATTCTGCACCCACTCGAAGTAACTGACCGTGACACCGCCGGCGTTGGCCAGAATATCCGGCAGGATGGTGACGCCACGTTCAAACAGCTTTTCATCGGCGATCGCGTGAACCGGGCCATTGGCACCCTCGACGATGTAGCGAGCCTTGATGCTGTCCACGTTGGCGTCGGTGATCACGCCGCCCAGCGCCGAAGGCATTAGCAGGTCGACATCCAGTTCCAGCAGTTCTTCGTTGCTGATCTTGTCCGCATCGGCGAATCCTTTCAGCGATCCGTGCTCCAGTGTGTGTCGCAATGCCTTGGGGATATCCAGGCCGCCCTCCCGATAGTAACCGCCCGTAATATCGCTGATCGCCTCGATCTTGAATTCTGATTCGTACATGTACTTGGCGGCATGAGAACCGACGTTGCCAAAACCCTGGATGGCCACGCGAGTCTTTTGCGGATTGTGACCCAGACGGGACAGCATCTTGAAGGACAGAATGCCGCAGCCACGACCGGTCGCTTCCTCGCGGCCTTTGGCGCCGTAATTCTCAACCGGCTTGCCGGTGATGCAGGCCGGGTTGAAGCCGTGGTACTTTTCCCACTGGTTGCGGATCCACGCCATGGTTTCCGAGTCGGTGCCCATATCGGGAGCCGGGATGTCCTTGTCGGGACCGACGATTTCGTGAATCTGATCGACAAACTTGCGTGTGATGCGTTCCTTTTCCTTTTTGCTCAGTCGTCGCGGATCGACGCAGATGCCTCCCTTGGCGCCGCCATAGGGAATATTCACGACGGCCGTCTTCCAGGTCATCAGCGAGGCCAGCGCGCGGACTTCGTCCAGGTCGACTTCCCAGTGATACCGCAAGCCGCCTTTCATGGGTCCGCGTGCATCATTGTGCTGGACGCGGAAACCGATCAGCACCTCGATGTCGCCATTGTCCATCTCGACCGGGACTTCCACGGTCACTTCCCGCTTGGGCACTTTCAACAGCAGTCGTTTGGCCTCGGGCAAGTCCATTTTATCGGCAGCGCGATCGAAAAATATCTGTACCGCTTCGTTGGCTTTCATCGACTTGGCGTCCGTTTGTTTATCCGGTGATTCCGGGGCGTTTTTTGACGGCGAGGGCGACAACATGATCGTAAGCAGGGGCCTGCAGCGATGGCGGGGGATGATTAGATTGGAAGCGGATAAAATAACCTGACACGAATTCTGCGTATACAGGGGATTTCGGGGGAATTGCCACATTTTGCATGCGACACACGATTTGCTTACGATGATTTTCCAGCGCGTTGCGTAACTTTTTCCGGTCCGTTTGCCGGGCGGCTCCGCCTGTTCCCCGTGTTTGCCAGTATCGATTTGAAGCGTGAACAAACCCGCCCCTTTGATTTGGGAATTGCTGGTCAACAGCGGCCTTGTCACCTCTTCGCAGGTGAGTGAAATCCGCACCCGCTTTGAGGCCGCTGCCGAAGGACACGCCAAACCGGGGGTCGTCGAGGTTCTCAACTGGCTCAAGGACGAAAAGCGGATCAGCAGTTACCAGATGCGAGTGCTGGCACGCGGCGCCGCCGGTCCGTTTCGTTTCGAGCAATATCGGGTACATGCTCGCGAATCCTCGGGACCGCTGGCCGGATCATTTCGTGCCCGACATGTACCCACCGACCACCCGGTAAGGATGTTCTTTTTTAGCGGTGACTCGATGGAACATGCGCGGACCTGGGCCAAAATTCGCCGCACCACGACTGCCTGGCCCCAGGTGGAAAGTCCCTTTGTGACCTCCTTTCATGAACTGGTGGAAATCGATGATTACCGATTCGCCGTGTTTGGCGACAAGCGTGGTCAAACCCTGCACCAGAAACTGCCACGCAAGGGCCGGTTGCCCTGGCCACAAACGTGTCAGGCCGCCGAGCAACTGGCTCTGGGACTTCAGGAAATTCATCGCTTCGGAATCGTGCATGGCCGTATCTGGCCCGGCGCGGTCTGGCTGTTGCCGGGCGGCCATTGCCAGTTGATGTGGCAGGTACCCGGACTGCATTTCTGCCCCGAGGACAACTCCGACGATGCCATCACAGCCAAGACGTTTCAGTCGCCCGTGCGACAGGTCAGTGGCCAGCGTCGTGATCTGTTTTCATTGGGTGCCGTAATGTTTCGCCTGGTTACGGGCAAGCCGCCCAACCTGCGGGCCACGGAACTGGAAGACCGCAACACGGAAATCGCCCGGGCCATGCAGGCCTGTGACAAATACGAACTGCCCGGGAATGTGCGTCATCTGCTGCAGCTGTTGTTGACCGCCGACGTTTCCACGGAACTGAAGGATGCCGAAGTCACGGCGCGGCTAATTGGAACGATTCTGGAAACCCAGTCGATTGCCAGTGATATGGAACCCGAGCCACCGACCCTGGCGGCCTACCGTCAGGCGTTGGCGCAAAAAAACCGCAGTGCCAGGTTCTTCGAAACGCTCGAATCAATCAACGGTGACGTTGCGACGGAGCCAGATAACAGTGGAAGTTCGGGCAGTTTTGACTTTGAATCGCTCGAGACCGGCGAACGTACCATCTCGCCCAGCGAACGAGTTTCCCAGCGAAAAAGCAAATCGAAGATCCGCCTGCTGCCGCTGGCCATCGGGAGTTCGATCCTTGTCGCGGCGCTGCTGATCGGCGCGATGCTCAGTGGCATGTTCTCGGGTGACCGCGATTCAGTCATCCATCAACCGGGCGCGACAGGACAACCTGCTGGCCCCGCGGAGGACACGTCCGAACAGCCGCTCGACTCGGGTTCGCAACCCGTGCGTCCCGAACTGGCCGTCTTCCGACCGCAAAACGTCGTCGATGATGACGGCCAGCTGCCATGGGAATCCCCCACGTCCGCCGCACCACTGGATGTCGAACTGATCCCGGCGGCTCCGGAATTCCTGTTCAGCTTTCGACCAGCCCGCCTGACCGGGGATGTCCAGTCCATGCGCTTTTTGCAGGCTCTGGGTCCCGAGTTCGCAGCGCTGCAATCGCATGTCGAGACGCTGACGGGATTGCGCTGGGCTGAAATCGAGCGGCTCACGCTCTCGTTGCACGTCAACGCGCAACGGCAACTCAGCCCGTTTGTTATCGCGGAACTCGCGCAACCAATGGACCGCAACGAGGTTTTTCAGCGACTCGGCGAACCGCAGTCCGCAAAACACCCGGAAACCGGCATCACGGTGTTGTCACTGGACGGGGCGGCTGCATATTTTGATCCACCCGAGGGCGACAAGGTCACTCGAGTAGTACTGGCTGAGGAAGAACTGCTGCTCCAGTCACTCGCAGGATCGGGGCTGGCGGTCGTCGGGCGTGTGATGGGCGAATTGACCGATCGTTCGGATCGCGATCGCGACATCAACATTATGTTTCGAACCAGTGCCTTGCTCAGTGAGGAAGGCACCTGGTTGTTCTCCGGTCCCTTTGCTGCGCTGAGACGCCCGCTGTTTCTGTTCTTCGACGACCGCATGCAGGGTGTTTTGCTCAGCCTGCATTTCGACAATGGCAATTATCTGGAAATGATCACCGTGCAGTCGACCGATTTGCCGGACAGCGAATTGCTCGACTGGCTGCCACAGCGGTTTCGCACAACGCGTGATGCCCTGACCAACCATGTCAGCCGGATGCCGCCTCATCCGTACTGGTCATCGGTGCAACAGCGCTTCGACAACATGCTTGGCGAACTGGTCAGCCAGTTGCGATCCGGGCGGGAACGCCAGGGAGTGGTGACCAATTGCTGGCTGCCGCCCATGGCCGCTCACAATCTCGTGGCTGCTGGCGAATTGGTATTGAGCGCGTCCACCTTCGCCCCCACCACCGATCCGGTGACCGGAGACTTGCCGGGCTCGCTGCAGGATCTGTTGACGCGGCCGCGCAGTATCGCCGTCACCAGCGATCCGGACCTGATCAATCTGTTGCGGGAAATCGAGCAGGAGATCCGGGACGATTATCGTGAGCTGCCCTTTGAGTTTCGCATCAAACTGCTGGGCAATGACCTGGCCGAAGAAGGGATCACTCAGAACCAGCGACCCGGTCAGCTGGTGGCCGACAATCAGCCACTTGGTGACATCCTGACGCAGATCATGCTGCAAGCGAATCCGGACAAGTCCGCCACCAGTCCGGCCGATGAAAATTGCAAATTGGTATGGCTGATCGGTGAGGATCCCGACCAGCCGGGGACGCAGGTTGTGCTGGTGACCACCCGCAAGGCAGCTGCCGCCCGCAATTGGACGCTGCCCAAAGTGTTCCAGACGGAATAACTTTTTCATTCGTTGGGACTGGCGGCATTTCGGGCGAAATCGATTGGCTGACACAGACAAAACCGGCCGATCGGTCTAGAATGAAGCAGCGGGCATCACACCAGGTCTCTGAGGAACAGAGTGGTTCTTTTTTCGATTTCCTGTGAAACCTGTACGGCACGGCTGAACGTAAAACAGGAAGCCGCCATCGGCCAGGTTCTGGCCTGTCCCAAATGCGGCAGCATGGTGCATATTGAGCCACCCGAGGGCTGGGAACCGCCGGCCGCCGCGCCATTGCCGCCGCTGCCTACACGGCCACGCGACGTCAACGATTCGCAAGCCACTCTGAGCAGCGAATTTGATGATCTCGATTCCGTGCTGGCTCGTACGCGATCGGTAGCCAATCCCGCCGCACGCACCCGCACCAAGCCTGCGCCACGCCCGCAGGCTGCCGCGCCCGTTGCCGAGGACGGTCCGGTGATGCCCGACGCCAGCTGGACCAGCGACGCCGCAAAAGGACGCAGCAAGGCCGTTGCCTGGACGGCCGGTATCGTCGGCGTGTGCCTGTTGGCTTTGGTGCTGGTCACGTGGCTGGTCACACAAATGATCGGCGGGGGGGCCGAACCGGAAACGCCTGAACAGGTCGCACAAGTCGACTCCGACAAGACGGCCAATCCTGACGAAGTCGATGACAAAAACAGCGAACTGGAAAACACGGGCAACGACGCCGACGCCAAACAGCCAACCGACCCGGAAGCCGCGGACACGGACAAGGGCAAGGAAGCAGACGTCGCTGTGCCACCTCTGGATCCCGGGGAGCCCGGTAATGACGACGCAGCGGAAAACCCGCCGGAGTCAGACAAGTCCGGAGATCCGGCAACTCCGGAGGAAGATACAAGTGACGCTCCTGACGATCCACCAATTGATGTCGACGCCGCCCTGGACAACCCGGGAGCCATGGAAGTCTCCAGCGCTACCGGGAACGATTCGCTGGTCGAAGGCATGGGGGAGATGCGTGACCTGCTATTCGAACCCGGGGTCAACCTGAATGATCTCCGCGATTTTTCCACCGATCCACAAGACAACTTGATCGGCATCGGCAAGGTCTATGTGCCGCGGCCCGATCCGCTGGATATCGACCCTGTGGCCGCCCTCGATGAAATGTTCCCGGGCATCGCCTACACCGAGATTCCCCTGGTCGGATTCATCCGCAATTTTAATCGCCTGACACGCATTCCCATTCAGCTGGATACGGACAGCGTCATCGCCGGTCAACTGGATCCTCACGCCAGCATCACCGTGACGGTTGAAAACAGCACAGCGAAGGATTTCCTGCAGGCGGCTCTGGACACGCACGATCTGGTGTGGCAGTGGAATGATGACAGCCAGGTGATTGTGGTTTTGCCGCAGGGCCATGATGAACTTTCGCGGCACGAGTTTCCCGTTGATCCCGCGCTGGCCAGCAACGAGGAGCAGGCCAGCGAGATCATCGAACTGGTGAAACGGGTCATCCAGCCGGAATCTTGGAACACGGCCGATGGCGAGGGATCGATCAGCATCGCCGACGGCAAGTGTGTGGTGGAACAAACCGGCAAGACAGCGCGGCAAGTGGAGATGTTGCTGCAGTTGCTGAATGCGGCTGCGAAAATCAAGGATGATCCGGACTCGGCGGAGTTGCAGGCCCAACTTGCCACTTTGTATTCACGCAATGAAGCCCTTGGAACTTCGGAGAGCGCTTGGGAAGATATCCAGCTGGATGTGATGTCGCGCGTGCTGGACCAGATCGCCCGCCATGACGGGGTGACCGTGCTGGTTAACTGGAACGAGTTGCTGCAACACGGCTGGAATCCCAACACGCAAGTCCCCTGGAAATCACGCGATCAGAAAATCGAGAAGACCTTGATGGAACTGACGTCCTCCATGGGAATCGGCTGGCGCATGCTGGATGAGGGCACTCTGGAGATCACCTCCCGCCAGCAACTGTGGAACGGCACGCGGATCGAAGTCTATCCTTGCCACCGGCAACTGGCTCGCAATTACACGCCCGAACAGATCATCCGCTTTCTGCAATCCGGGATCGCCGGGGACTTGCCCAAACAGGCGTGGACGCGGGTGGAATTCCTGCCGCGACTGGGTTGCATCGTGACCCTTTTGCCCGACCCGCTGCACATCCGTGCCGAAAAGATCCTGAACCAGCTGGCCGGGGAATAGGTCTGCAAGACGCAGCCTGCCTGCGCCTCGTCCTCAATACCTGGCCAATCCGTCCAAACGGACGAGAACGACCAGATCATCGCCCAGTGGCTGATCCTTCCATGCGGCGAACAATTGATCAAATACTTCCGCTTCCGGCTTGATCGCGATACCAGCAAGATGGGTCCGATACTCGGCAAACGCGCGATCGCCGATGGTTGTTTTGCTCTGCAAATCCAGCAAGTCGGAAACCGGTGCTTCTACTTGATGCGAGGCAGCAATTAATACGTGTTCTTGATGAGCGGCTATTGACTCCGTTTTCGGTATCCCGGCCATTGATTTCAGCAATCGTTTAGTGCCGATTCGATCGGGAACGGGTATCTGGTCATGTGGCAGTAGATGCTTATCGGCCTGATGCGTCAGAGACCGCTCACCCGGTCGCAGTACACCAGCCATCACTCCCTCGTCTGCATGGTCGTGTCCGAGCACGTGGCCCAGTTCATGAACAAGAACTGAAAGCAAGTCATATCGTTTTCCGATACCATTATCGATTCCAAACTCGGACCTGTCCCAAGGCGTGGCATCCACAAACCAGCCCAAACCGGCCGCATTCGCATCGATGGTGATTAACCGGCCATCGGTCACTCCCAACAAGCGACCTGGAAGATCAGCTATCCGAATTTCGTAGTCGACCACTTGGCGCTCGGCATGTGGCAGCTGCCAATGCAAACCAGCCCACACGGAAAGCGATTGCAGTTCGGCAATGTCCGGTTGTGCCAACGCCTGGCCATGGCTGCTGACAGTGCCAAGCAAGGAAGAAGGAATTACCACGATTTCGTCCGGCAGACCATCAGCAGGTTCGTCGTGATCCAGTTGATTATCCAGACCCGTGTTCCAGTTAAACGTGTCGAGGATCAGATCGGCAACTTCGCCGATGTAGCTGCCAGCAGGCACTTCTTTCAGCCATGGTGTGACGTAGGTTCCGGAAGAATTTGTCGAACCTGAGTACGATCCACCAGCGGGTCCAAAAATGTCGAAAGCGACGCTAACCCCCGCGACCGCGCTGTCACCCGATTCAGCAAATCCGTTGCCGTTGGAATCCTGTTTCTACCGGCGTTCTTTATGGGCGGTACGTTGCCGGTCATGGGGCAGTACCTTGTACGTAGCCCGGCGGAGCTGGGCAGAAAGGCCTCCGCTCTCTACGCGATCAACACCTTTGGAGCCGCGCTTGGAGCTCTGGCGGCGGGTTTCTTTCTTCCTCGATTTCTGGGATTCAGCACATCGTATCTGCTGGCAATCGGGCTCAACGCCGTCGTCTTCAGCGTCGCCTTCTTGTGGAGTCGCGGCGAAGGACCGCTGAGCGTGGAGGCTACATCTGATTCCGAAGAGGCGAGTCCGAAAGCCCGCCGCGAGTCGGTCCTCTCTCCGCGGCTGGTCTGGGTTTTGGCCTTTGCCTCGGGCTTTCTCACCCTGGCACTGGAAGTCCTTTGGACGCGCATGTTCTCGCAGGTACTGCAGAATTCGGTTTATACGTTCGCCGCGATTCTCACAGTTTTTCTCATCGCCCTTGCCTGCGGTTCGTTGGTGGCGAACATTCTCTGTCGGAGCGGCGCTAGGCCCGAACGGGCCCT
>CAMYKF010000395.1 GCA_947258905.1 uncultured Pirellulaceae bacterium
TGTCTGTTGCAGCATGATCTCCGACAACCAGATCTTGTAAGGATCGGCCTTTTCATCCGGCAGGGCGCGCCACGGCAAGGTGCTGACCAGGGACGGCGACTTCAACATACGCCGGGCAGAGAACGCCGAGCGGCACGATCCCATCCAATCTGATTGCGGGTGCGCGACGTGTGCCAGTTACAGCAGAGGCTATCTGCGGCATCTGGTCGTGACGGGTGAACTCTCCGCCCACCGTCTGCTGACCATCCACAATCTCCATTTCACTCTTCAGCTGTTACGCGACGCCCGTTTGGCGATCGCCGCCGGGACCTTCTCCGAGTTCCGGGCGGGCGTGAACGAACGACGCGCGTTTTCCGATATCGAGCGCGGTAGCTAGCATCCCGTCGGAGCCCGCACCAGCGGGCCGTCTTTGCGGAGTGCAACGTGATCCTTGCCCAAGAAGCGCAGCCAAGCTCAATTCCAACCCTCATCCTGTTCTTATTCCTCGGCGTGGTCTTCTATCTGATGATCATCCGGCCCCAGCGAACCCGCATGAAGAAGCAGGCGGAACTCGCAGATTCCCTGGAGATCGGCGACCAGGTCCAGACAGTCGGTGGAATCTTCGGTTCCGTCCGCCGGATCGATGAAGACGGTGTGGTTCTCGATCTCGAGAACGGCGCGATCAAATTCAGCAAACGAGCCATCGCCTCGAAGGTCATTCAGGACTGATGTCGAAGCGCGTCATATCGTTGGTGGTGATCCTGGCAATCGCCTGGGGAGGCCTCGCTCTGGCGTTGGCCAACGACATGGCGCCCAAACTCGGCCTCGACCTTCAAGGTGGAACCTCGGTCATTCTCCGCGCTCCTGAGTCGACCGATGAGGATGTCCTCAACAAAGCTGTGGAGACGATGCGCAGTCGTATCGAGGCCATCGGTGGCGTCCAAGAGCCCGAGATTCAAGTCTCCGGAGATCGCAACGTATTGATTCAACTCCCAGGAGTCACCAATCAAGAACAGGCGCTTAGTGTGATCGGTCAAACTGGTCAGCTGTCGTTCCGTCGGGTGTTGGCCGAACGGGGCTTCGAAGATCCGTTTGCCGACCCATCCGACGAAAGTGAAGACAGCACCACCCCGATCGATCTTCCCCCCGGAGACGGGACTCACCATCGACGACGATCCCACCCAACCGGCCTGGCTGGCTTCATATCTCGAAGACGGGACCTTGAGCGAGGTCCTCCAGGTCGACGGGACCAGCCTCATGGGTGAACAGGTCGATGAGGCCCTCCCGTATTTCGACTCGACGGAGAATCGCTGGGTCGTGCAGTTGGGGCTTGACTCGGCCGGCGCAGACGCATTTGAGACCATGACGCGCGAAGCCGCCCAGTTCGGACTCTATGTCGACCCGCAGCGCAGAATCGCCATCGTGCTGGATGGGGAGATCATGTCCGCACCGTGGGTCACCCCGGACGAGGGCATTTCCGGTGGCACCGCCATCATCAGCGTTGGATCCCAGGAGGAAGCGCAGGACCTCTCGGTGGTGTTGCGATACGGATCCCTGCCGATCTCTTTCGAACGTCTCGACGTGAAGAAGGTCTCCGCAACGCTCGGGTCCGATTCGCTGCAGGGTGGCCTGATTACCGGAGTCGGTGGGCTGATACTGGTGGCCATCGCGGTGGTGTTCTACTACCGGGTGCTCGGTTTGGTGACCGTGCTCGGCATCACCGTGTTCGGAAGCCTGGTCATTGCCGCCATCGGCACCCTCGGACGCGTTCAGGGCCTGACTCTCACCCTATCCGGCGTGACCGGCATCATCGTCTCGATCGGTATCACTGCCGACTCGTACATCGTCTACTTCGAGCGGATCAAGGAGGAGATCCGGGAAGGCCGGCCGCTTCTGCTCGCCGTCGACGAAGGTTTCTCCCGGGCATTTCGCACGATTCTCACCGCCGACACGGTCTCAATCATGGGAGCTTTTCTGCTCTACGCACTGGCGATCGGACCCGTAAAAGGGTTTGCGCTTTCGCTCGGCCTCGCCACAGGCGGGTGCCTGGATGGTCAAGGTCTCGCGCAAAGATGCAGTGGGCCGGATCGAGGCCACGGTCGTCGCCAGACCGACTGGTGACAGCACCGAGTCTTCCGTTGAAACACGCGATGCTGCGCTGGCCCGTACGGCTGATCAGCCACAATTTTCCAACAGTGGCGAGCAGGAAATGGTGGTCGCTGGCCAGGCGATGCCGGGATTGCAAGTCGACTGGAACATTCAGGGCGAAGAGTTTCGGGTCCAGCAATGCTATTTTGCCAATGAGCATTTCAATTACACGATCGCCGTCCACGCGCCCGTCGACCAGTTCGCGGATCTGGCCGGGACACTTGCTTCGATTCGCGACACGTTTGAGTTTGTTGACATCAGCGGAGAGGCCCGCCTGGCGGCGCGACTGCGGCATTTGGCCGCGTTTTGTGGCAGCGAGGTGAATTGGGCCGGCACATGGGACGAGGCCAGTCGCCAGGCCCGCGCAGAAGACAAACACGTTTTGGTAATGATTCGCTCCCAGAGCGGATTCGATATCCCTGATGCCTTTATGACTGTGACATTGATGAACGAGGACATCATCGACATGGTCAACCAGCACTGTGTTGTGTTTCGATACGAAAAGGGCATGCAGGCTCCGTTTAATTCGTATGACAAGTACGGCATCGGCCCGGCCAGTTTTGGCAACACCGTTTTGCTGGTCGAACCGGACGGAAAGGTCATCGGAGATGCGTTTTCATCCCAAGCCGATACCTTTCAGGATTTCCTGTTCACGACCTGGAAGGATCGAATGGGTCGCATCGACCCGCCGGATGACCTTGAGTCGCCGTTCGACAAGGCGCGCTGGCTGTCGCGACGTGGTCAACTCGACGCGGCGCTGGACGTGCTGGCTGATCCCCAATCGATCGAGGAACATCGACTGCGGGCTTCGCTGTTTCGCCGCTTGCGGCAGGTTGAACAGGCAGACGCCGAGTTGCTCAGGGCTCTCGAGAAAACCGACGACGATGCACTGCGTGCCGGCATCGAACTGGACCGCCACGTATTGCACTTGATCTCCGGCATGACGCCGGCGACCGAACTGAGGGACCAGTTCGAAAAGCTGGTTCGGTTCTTTCCCGGACATAAACGGTTTGCCGAGATGCGGTACTGGGCCGGCATTTGCCAGTTTGCGATCGGGGACAGGGAAATGGCGGAAGGGCACTGGAAGGGCCTGATCAACACCCTGGATGACGACAATCGCTGGGCCTGGCGGTCAGCTGCGGTGTTGCAGAGCGCAGCCTTTCGCATGAGCATGCCTCCCGAATTCGGTTTGCCAGCGGATGAAGTGATCGAGGCGTTTCGCAGTGTTCCGTTCGAGCCACTGGATGCGACTCGCTTCGCTCAAGCCGAGCGCGACGCAATTGACTATTTGTTACGGCACCAGCGTGAGGATGGCTCGTGGATCAGTCCGCCCGATGCGCTGAAGACCACCAGCTATGCCACGAGTCCCTTTACCATCGCCATCACTTCGATTTGCGGGCGGTCGCTGTTGCCGTATCACGCTGAAGGTGACATCGCCGTGCGTATTGAAAAAACCCTGGCTTTTTTGGTCGAAGCGCATGCAGCGGCAAAAGCCCAACCCGAACGCAAGTTCTATATGGATTACTCGCCGTGGGCCGACGCCTACCTGCTGCGTTTTCTGGCCAGCGTGGCTTCGGAATTGCCGCAACATCGCGACAAGCTCGAGTCGCTGGTCGCCGATAAGATATCGGCGCTTCAGGACAAGCAGAAACCGGGCGGCGGCTGGAGTTACTACATCACGCACAACCTGGAAGACGCCGGGCAGCCGACCAATCATTCGGCCAGCTTTATGACGGCCGCCATCGTCATCGCGTTGCTGGAAACACGCGAGGCCGGATTCGAGGTGCCCGAATCGCTCACCGATGATGCGCTGGACTGTCTGGACCGGATGCGCAACGACAACCGCACCTGGACTTATTTCCTGTGGCACGAGCGTGAAGGCACGGGGCGCGACACGGGAGTCGAAGGTGCAGCCGGTCGCGGGCCGCTGTGTTCCCATGCACTGGCCATGGCTGGCCGCGGCAGTGCCGACGAAGTGGCGTTGTGTCTGGACTTGTTTGTAGAGCACGGCCATTTGTATTCCAGAGAGCGTGGCAAGTCCCTGATGCATGCGGCGCCCGGCGGCCAGGGTTCGCATTACCTGATGTTTGACTATGCCTGGGCAGCTGCCGCAGCCGCTTCATTGCCGGAAGCGCAACGCAAGAAGTATCGAGAGCCGCTGTTGAACATGATCCTGAATTCGCGTTCGGCCGAGGGCAGTTACCTGGACAATCCGATCAACGGCTGGCACTACGGGACCGGCATGGCGCTGGAAGCATTCCAGCTGTTGCAGTAGAAAATTGATTAGAGGTGGTTTCAAAACGGTAGGCGAGTCCCTCCGAGGCTGTGAATTTTTGGAATTACCCTCCCCTTGGGAGGGTCGGGAGCGAGGAACGAGCGAGCGGGGCGGGTTCGTTTCCTCGGTTTTATGGTGGATCTCTATTCCTGTCGGCACCCTCCCCGGCTGCGCCCACCCTCCCAAGGGGAGGGTAACTTTGTTAATACTCAAAAATTCACAACCTCTCCGAGAATCGTTTTGCTGTGTTTTCTCGGCCTCGGAGAGACCGAGCTACCGCAGGAAGCTGGTTTTGAAACGACTCTGAATAGGCATCACGGGATCTCCACTCACGTCGTTGTTCGGTCATTTTGCATCAAAGAGGAAAATCGTGCGAGTTGTTTCAAAAGCAATACACTGTCTGTCCGCTGTCTGGCTGATTTGTTTTGCCGTGACCTGTAATCTGCAGGCACAGCCCGCCGAGCCGTCAGCCGCGGCGCGTGGCGCTGCGGAATCTGCCATCAGCGAAGTCTCCCTGCGGGCTAACGTCAAGTTCCTGGCAGACGACGTTCTGGAAGGACGCGGGCCCGGCACCCGCGGCGATGTGCTGGCCATGCGGTACATCCTTTCCCAATTCGAGTTGGCCGGCTTGCAACCGGCAGCGCCCGGCGGTGGCTGGATTCAGGAAGTACCACTGGTTGGCGTAACGACCCGGCCACCCGATGCCATCACGTTTTCACACGATGACCAGTCGCTGAAACTGGCCAATCACGAAGACTTTATCGTGACCAGCGGCTTGCCGCATGAGCGTTCGGGATTCAGCAACGTAGAAATTGTGTTTGTTGGTTACGGCATGCAGGCACCTGAATACGACTGGGATGATTTCAAGGATGTTGACGTGCGCGGCAAGGTGCTGCTGGTGATGAACAACGATCCGGCCGATGATGACGCCGTTTTCGCGGGCCGCACGCGTTTGTACTACGGCCGCTGGGATTACAAGTACGCCAAGGCGGCCGAGATGGGTGCCGTCGGCGCGCTGATCATTCACACCACACCTTCGTCCGGTTATCCCTGGCAGGTCGTTCAGACTTCGTGGACCGGCGAACAAATGGCGCTGGGTGGAGTGATCAAGGGGCGATTGCCCATGGAAGGCTGGCTGACCGAAGATGCCTCGCGCCAACTCGTGAAAATCTCGGGAAACGACCTGGACGACTTGCGGGCAGCGGCCGAACGTCGCGATTTTCGCCCAGTGCCCTTGGGGGCCACGATGTCAATCGATATGCAGTGCCGCGTGCGCCAGCGCACCACCGGCAACGTGCTGGGTTTGTTGCCAGGCAGTGATCCGGAACTGGCTGACGAGTGGATCGTGTTTACTGCCCATCACGACCACATTGGACTGGCCGAAGCCCGCGACGAACGCGGCGACAATATCTACAACGGAGCGGTGGACAATGCTTCGGGAATCAGCGTGTTGCTGGCCATTGCGCGGGCTATGGCCGCGTTGCCGGAAGAGGAACGACCCAAACGATCGATCCTGTTTGCTTCCGTCGGCGCCGAGGAACAGGGGCTGCTGGGATCCGAATTCCTCGCTCAAAATCCGCCCGTGCCGGCCGGCAACCTGGCTGCGGTGCTGAACATCGACGGCATTAACATCCTTGGTCCCACCAAAGATGTCGTCGTTATTGGACGTGGCAAATCCGATATGGATCAGATTGTCGAACGACTGGCTGCCTGGCAGGGCCGCGAAGTGTTTGGTGACCAGTTCCCCGACCGCGGCTATTACTATCGCTCGGATCAATTCAGCCTGGCCAAAGTCGGCGTGCCCGGCGTTTATCTGGGATCCGGCGTGCTGGTCATTGGCAAGCCGCCCGAATGGGGCAAGCAGCAATTACGCGAATGGACCGAGAACATTTATCACCAGACCAGCGACGAATACAGCGAAGACTGGAATCTGGACGGCGCGATTCAGGATGCGCAATTGCTGTTTCATGTCGGACTGCAAGCGGCCAATCAACCGGCCTTGCCCGCCTGGAACCCGGGTGATGAATTCGAAGCGGCTCGCCTGAAGGCGTTAAGCGATTTAAAGCTCAGGGCCACCGACGAACGGAAGTGATAGCAATCTAGTCTGTGGGTCAGGAATCTTGCTTGTCATTTCTTTCCAGCAGGGCTGGCAGCCTGTTCAGGTTGCAGGTTAAAAACCCGCGCCAAGTTGCCGCGAAATTTCGTCTCAGGCTATTCGTCGTGTGATGGCAATCGGGTAAATGAAAAAACTGGATTGACGACGCTGCGGAGGACTGCTACCACCCGCATTCCAACGACCCAAAAAGCGTTTTTTTGACGGCGTCCAATCCATGCGTATTCCCTTTCGACTTCGAGTCGCTTTGCTTGTGATCGCGTCCACGTTGTGCGGTGTTGTGGCATCGGCAGCGGCACAGGACACGCAGGTTAACTCCGGCTGGCGTGACGGCCGCTCGCTGGCTCCGGTGGTGTATACAGCTGCGGCTGTGCCCTATGGGCCGGGTCAGGCCATTTCGACGGGTGCCGTGGCGCCGATCGTGGCCCAGCAAACCTTTGACCCCTACGCAACGCAAACGGGTCAGGCCGGCAGTTTCGTTCATGCCGCTGCCCTTCCGGTTAATACGCAGGTTTACAATCCGCCGGTTTATCAGGTCGCACAGGTTCCGCAACAGCTTCCGCAAGTCGCCCCGGTATACATTCCGCAAAACAACATGGTGGCACCGGTGGCCCAGCCCGTAGGTGCATGGGGTGGCACGACGGTGCCGTACGGATATGGCTATGGCTACAACAATTTTTCGCAAAACATGTGGACCATCCAGCTCAACGCGTTGTACATGAAGCGGGGCAAGCCGGGCAGTTTCCCGCTGCTGGTTGATGGCGGCGGCACAACGATCGTCAATGCTGACCAGCTGACCTTTGATTACAAATGGGGATTCGACGTAGGCATTTCCCGTCGCATCAACGCGAATCAAAATGTCGAGCTGAAGTACTTCCAGGTTCGCGATTGGGAATCAACGTTTTCGTCGCCGTTTGCAGTTGGGGACGCCCTGGCCACCAGTCCGCCCACTCCGTTGTTTGCCGTCGGCACCGTCGACTATTTGTACAACTCGTCGCTCAACAATTTCGAACTGAACTGGATCACGAGAACGGGCGCCCCGCGTTTTCGCGTTGGTGTGGGTTTTCGCTGGATCGAAATCAGCGACAACCTGTTGCAGACGTTTTCGCCGGTTGGCTCCACGATGTTGATCGATACGAACAACCACCTGTATGGCGGGCAAATTATGGCAGATTATTCGCTGTTCACTTCAGGCAGATTCAATGCGGTTCCATGGATCAAGGCAGGCATCTATGGCAACTGGTCGGATCAGACCACCACGTTCACCGCGCCGTCGATATTCAACTCGGCCAAGGGATCGAATGCCTCTTTTGTTGGCGAGTTCGGCGTGATGGGTGAGTTTCAAATCGGGCCCCGATTTTCGCTGGTGGGCGGTTACCAGGCTCTTTATTTGACCGGGATTACCCTGGCAGCGGACCAGTTGCCCAATATGGGCCCGGGCCTGGGTGGCTTCGTTCCCATCACACTGGATCAGAGCGATCTGTGGTATCACGGTGCAATTTTTGGATTCGATATCCACTGGTAAACATCCTTGTCCCTGTCTTTTTCCTTGTCCTCATCAGGGAAGAAGCGGGCCGAATGATGACCTGTGGCCATACATCACCCATTGGCCGTTTCCGCACCCTGCTCCTGCAACCACGCAACCAGTGATTCATGCTGGCCCTTGTTCGCCACATCCAGCGGCGAAGCCTCGTCCCAATCGGGGATCCAGTTCACATCGGCACCGTGTTTCAGCAGCAACTCGGCCGAGTCTTTCCGGCCGGCAGCGCAGGCTATCCAGAAGGCGTAGTTGACGTGGCCCGCGCCCGGTGACGGTGCCGCATCGAATCTTGCCGCCAGGCGATCCAGCATTCCCAGGGCCGCTTCGGCACCCAACGATGTCTCCGCTCCCCGTTCGGCCAGTCGTCGGGCGGCCTCCCACTGCCAGAACCCGACCGCGTTGCCCAGCGGCGTACCACCATCGAGTACCGATCCATCGGCTTCGGTGTTTGCGCCGGCGTCCAGCAAGGCATCGATGGCGGCAACATCGTTGGCACTGGCAGCCCAGTGCAACGGCGTTTCACTGTGACGGCCGACGAACCGTGCATTGACGTCGGCCCCTGCCGCGACGAGCAACCGGATTGTGTCTGCCACATTCGGGAAATGGCCCGGCCAGTCCGTGGCGATATGCAGCAACGACCGCTGGCAATCCTGTTCCGTATCGTGAATCCGGCAGCTCGCCAGTTCGGTGTCCTCTTCCAGCAGTCTTTGCAGCGATTCGGTTGCACCCTCGCGAATGGCCTGAGTGACCTGTTCCGCCGGGTCTGTATTCGCGGGCACCACGCCCATGCAAGGTCTCCTCGGCGGACCGGATCAGTCTTTCGTCGGCAGAACGATATCGGTCATGGTGACGGACCCACGATGCGAACCACCCCGCAACTCAAAGGCAACACCGATATAGCACCAGTACAAATTCTCCATGCCACGTTTCCGGAATTCTTCCAGGAAGGGTTTGATGGGAACGGTTGCCGGGACGGGCCCCGACACGCGTATGGCCTTGAGTCGTTTGCCCTTGCCGGACCCATGATCGTGCATGTACAGATCCCAGACGGCTCCCTCCACCTCGATCGATCCAACACGCTCGTCGGCCGGCGTGCCGGAATGTTCAAACACGATATAGAACTCATCGCCATCGCCATTATTCCAGCGTCCATCGGAACGTCCGGTCGTGTAACAGTAGGCGCCCAGATACCAGGAATTTGACTGGCAATCCAGTTTCCCGCCCACGCCAATCCGTGCGTCGGCCGGCACATCATCGACACGCAGGCCCGTGTCGTAAAACATCTGGCTGATCGATCCTATCCCGTTACCCCGGCCTTCAAAGGAATAGCGAATGATGTTGCCGCTGGCGGTGTACTCGAGGACAGGATTGGGGCCGGTCCAGTTCTTGCTCCAGAGTTTGACTCGCAAGCCATTGGAAAGGAACTCGTGTACATTGCGCGCGGTCGCCTCAATTTTTCCGTCAAAGTGCTGGCCGCAAACGATGCCGGGCAAAAACATCAGTACCACCAGCAGGCAGGCTCCAGGCATCCGGCACGGGATGGCTGGAAGAGCGGTCAGGTCGCGGGAACTTTTTTTCAACATTATCAGGCCTTTCAAAAGACGCGTCATCTTATGCAACGGCGCCGGTCGTGCCGACCGGGGGCCGGCCTATATTTCAAACAGGAACAAGGACTTGTCGAAGCGAATTTGCGGTCCGTAAACGCCGTTCCCGGCGCGCTTGCCAGCGGATATCACCATGCAGACTTCGGCGCCCCGGGGCAGCTGCAAAAGTTTCTTGACACGCTTCTCGTCCAAGCCTTCCATGGGGCAGCTGTCGAAGCCCCAGGCACGCAAGGCCAACATCAGGTTCTCGCAGGCCAGCGCCGTTGACTTGTGCGCCCACACCCGCATGTCTCCCCTGCCCGCGGGACCGCGTGGCAGCGGCTTGCCAATTGCCAGCAAGTTCAACATGAGTTTTTTCAGCGGTCCCAGCAGATACAATGGGCCCTGTCGATAGGCAATTGGCACGAGTTTGCGGTAGTAGGTAATGGCGGCTTCAGGGGCACCTGAGTCCGGTGCTTCCAGCATCTCCAGCATGCGTTGCTGGTTGGCTTGCCACGTATCCAGCCGTGCGACGCAGACCACCAGCTCCTGGGCTGTCGTGGCGGCCGGCTGGCCCAGGCACAACCGAGCCAGTTCCTTCTTCTTTTCCGTATCCCGGACCCAGTAAAACTCCCACGGCTGCAAATTGGACGAATTGGGAGCCAGCAGCGTCAGGTCCAGGCAACGCCGCATGATCTCTTCCGGCACCGGGTCGTCCGTAAACACGCGAGTACTGCGACGCGACCGCACGACTTTTTCAAATTCAACCGGATCCGTTTGCAGCGCCTGTTCCACGTGATCGATTTCGGGCACCTCGTCAAAAATGTCAGTGGCTTTGGACATAAACTCTCTCGTTAGCCGGAAGGGTTGGGCTGACGGACGGTTGGCGAACCCGTTCCAGCCGATCTATAAAGTTGAGACCGCGACGCCGACGTTCGTATCACCGCGGGTTGCTGCAATTCTGATCATTGAAGGCCCCTGATGGAATACTACCAGCATGAGTTTGAGCGGATTGAGGAATATCTGCATCATCGACCGCCCTATTTAATGGTCGACCGCATCGTTTCGATCGGCAGCGATGAGATCACTACTGAGAAATCAATCACCGGCGACGAGTTTTTTCTGGCCGGACATTTTCCGGGAGCCCCAATCTTTCCGGGAGCCATGATGCAGGAAGTAACGACCCAGTCCGGCGGGATTCTGATCGCTGCCCGCTACAATCCCATGCAGGAATTCAATACCCGCGATCCTTTCTTCAACGAATACGCCCTTGGGGTGCTCGTCAAGGTGCAGCAGGCACGATACCGGAACTTCGCCAGGCCGGGCGACATCCTGCATGTGCACGTCACACTGAATGATCACGTCAGTGGCATCTTTGATTTTCGGGCGACGGTGACCGTTAATCAGTCGGTGATCATGCGTAACGCGTTTCAGCTGACCAACATCAAGTCCGACGTGCTGCGTGGCGTGTAAACGACCTTTCTCCCCCCCGGGCGAAGGTGGGCCCGGCGTAGCGGTGGTCGGATGAGCGCCAGCGCGAACCGGTAATGGTTGTCGGCCAGGTTCGTGAACAACGCCCGCAAATTGGCTTTCTTCGCATCTCGCGACCAGCGTGCCGACCGATGAGGCTCCACGATCGCACCTGTTGATTCGGCCAGCATGTACACCTTCACCCGCCGCTTCGCGGCACTCCCGATTGATCGGGATCTGCGACCTTTCTCCAAGGGAAAGGGAAGGAGTGACCTACCGCCACTTTTGCCGATCTGGCTTGAGCGCCTTGGGGCCTGTGACTTCGCGGGCCAACCGCGCGGCGGGTTCGCTCGGCTGAGGGGTGCTTTGGTCGCTGAACTTGTGCAACGCATCGGTCGACGCGGATTCCTCGTTAGCACTCTGATCCAGAATTCGTGGTGAAATGACCAATACCTTCATGCGGTTTTCTTCCGCTACCGTGTAACGCATCACCATGGATTGGCCCGGCTCGAGCCGGCATCCGGTATTAATGCGACGCACAAAATCGAATTGGGGTACATCGATCGTGAACTCGCCGCCGTCGGGTGTCGGTACCGTGGATTTTTTGGTTCCGGACAGTTGTCGATCCTCGATGATCAGATCCGTGACCAGTTTTCCGTCATCGGGAGTCCGCGGCTTGATCTGCATGGAAAATCCAAACGACTCAAACTCGACAACGGGCACGGCGATCCCTCGCTGGTTCACTTTCCATCCGCGGGTCAATGGAACTTCGCCTCCACTCAGGAACTCGCAGCCTGATCCAGACCTGCAGACCAGTGTGGGTTGCTCGCCGGTCAGGCCCGCCTCGGTCGCCAACTGGCAGATGTCCGCAGCAACCGGCTCCGAGCGGTACCACACTGCGAATTGTCCTGCTTCGCCTGGCCATGACTCGAATTGCGCGACAGCAAACGTTTCAACGGCTGCCGATTCACCACTGAGCATGAGGATGGAGTAGGCAATCACTTCTCGATCCGCGGATTCCTCCAATTCCGAAAGTGGAACCGGGTGGGGGTAAACAGGTGCCGTTTCAGATGGAACTGGATTCCGGGGCAGATGGTTTATTTCCTGGCCAAGGGCCGGCCCGGCCATACCCGAGACGACCAGGCAAGTGGTCAGGGCCAGACTCAAGGCGACACAATGTGTCGTGGCGAAGGCGTAGCGCATGATTTGATTCCTTTCAATCGATGAACTTGCGAGGCACATTTTTCAGCGCGGGGCTGGATTACGGCAACATCAATCGAGCCCGCTAGCGAAGGTCCATTTTTCGCTGAGGAGTTACCTCTAAAGGCGTAGATTCATCATTTAATGGACTCGCCACCCCAACGGCAATCATGCAGAACCTGCTTGATGTCGATGCGGCGGAACCTTTCAGGCCATGAACACCATGATTCGCGAATTTCGCACTACCGATTTCCCGGCTGTATTCCAGTTGTATCTTGACCCGTCCGCGGGCTTGTCCAAGGGCAATCTCGTGTCCCGCAACCTGTACCAGTCGGCAGGATTCGAGGTCGTCGACACGCTGCACTCGTTGATGATGGATACGGAAGAAGGCGATTGACTCGGCTGCATGTGCGGCGGTGGTCTCGGCAGCAGATCGTGCGTGATTAACCCAATCGTTGAAAAAGTGCCAGATCTACGCCCGGATTCGACCAACTACCGACGCCGTATAAAGTGAATCTGGTTTGCCTATGCTTCCCAAGCTATAATCTCTGTCTTATAGGCAAACGGGCTTGCCATATGTGCCAAACGGATGCGGTTCATCAGCTTGTTGCCGACAAACGACTTGAGGCACGAAGGCAATGACCGCAATTCTCGGAATATCCGCGTTCTATCACGACTCAGCGGCTGCGCTGGTCATCGACGGTGACATCGTCGCCGCGGCGCAGGAGGAGCGGTTCACCCGGACCAAGCACGATTACCGCTTTCCCCAGCACGCGATCGACTATTGTCTCCGCGAAGCAGGGATCGAACCGGAAGACCTCGACTACGTCGGCTTCTACGACAAGCCGTTGACCAAGTTCGAGCGGTTGTTGGAGACCTACCTGGCGTTTGCGCCGGCCGGTTACCGTTCGTTCCGGCAAGCGATGCCGCTGTGGCTCCGCCAGAAGCTGCATCTGCCTCGCGAAATGAGTCGTGGGCTGCGTGGACGGTATCGTGGTCGCTACGTTTTCACCGATCATCATGAATCGCACGCGGCCAGCGCGTTCTTCCCGTCGCCGTTTGACGAAGCTGCGATCCTGACGCTGGACGGCGTGGGAGAATGGTCGACGACCTGTTTCGGCACTGGCCGGGGGAACAAGATCGAGCTGACCGACGAAATCCGGTTTCCGCACTCGCTCGGCCTGCTGTACTCGGCGTTTACTTATTACACAGGCTTTCGTGTCAACAGTGGCGAGTACAAGGTGATGGGTCTGGCGCCGTACGGCAGACCGGTCTACAAGGACAAGATTCTCGATCACATCCTGGACATGAAAGAAGACGGTTCATTCCGCATGGACATGAGCTACTTTAACTACTGTCAGGGTCTGACGATGACCTCAAACAGGTTCCACGACCTGTTGGGAGGGCCGCCGCGCGACCCGGAGTCGCAGCTCACGCAACGCGAGATGGATCTGGCCGCATCGGTCCAGGCTGTTACCGAAGAAGCGATGCTGCGGATGGCAAACCATGTTCACCAGCAGACGGGGATGAAGAACCTCGTACTGGCCGGCGGAGTTGCGTTGAACTGTGTCGGCAACGGGCGAATCCTTCGCGAAGGTCCATTCGAGAAGGTTTGGATCCAGCCCGCTGCGGGGGATGCGGGAGGAGCCTTGGGGACGGCGTTGTTCATCTGGCACCAACTGCTGGAGAACCCGCGGGGCCCACGGAGTAGCGACACCCAGAAAGGATCGTTCCTCGGTCCGCAATTTTCGGACCAGGAGATACAGGATACGCTGACGGCGCACGGGGCAGTCTTCACCACCTGTGATTCGGATGAGAAGCTTTGCGAAGAGGTTTCCGAACTGATCGCTCAGGAGAACGTCGTCGGCTGGTTCCAGGGTCGAATGGAGTTTGGTCCTCGAGCATTGGGGGGACGCAGCATCCTGGGCGACGCGCGTAGCCAGAAAATGCAATCGATCATGAACTTGAAGATCAAGTTCCGCGAATCGTTCCGCCCGTTCGCCCCGATTGTGTTGCGTGAATACGTGGATCGGTATTTCCAGATGCGTCCCTACGAAGACAGCCCTTACATGCTGCTGGTTGCCCCGGTCGCGGAGGAAATTCGTAACGAACTTGGTTCCGATTATGACGAGGCCTTTGGCATCGACAAGTTGCACTATTGCCGGTCAACGATTCCCGCCGTCACACACGTGGATTATTCCGCCCGCGTGCAGACCATCGACGAACAACGGAATCCCCTGATGCATCAATTGATTACGCGGTTTTTCGAGAAATCCGGATGTCCCGTCCTGATCAACACGAGCTTCAACATCCGTAGCGAACCGATCGTTTGTACCCCGGAAGATGCGTACCGCTGCTTCCTGATGACGGACATGGATGTATTGGTGCTGGGACGACACATTTTGCTGAAGAAAAACCAGGACAAGCAAGTCAGCGAGACGGATCGCCAGGAGCATCTGGCTCAGTTCCAGCTTGATTAAGGCAGGGTATACAAATGAAACTCATCGAATCAAACTGGCAACCGAGCGATCGGCAGCTTCGGCAGTTCGGCATCATTTGCGTGTTTGCCTTGCCGCTGGTAGCCTGGGTCTGGGGCGCGAGCTGGTCTGTGATCGGCGTGCTCGCCGGAATCGGACTGACAATCGCCATCGTCAGCCTGGTATTTCCACAGGCAGTGAAACCCCTGTTCCTGGGCCTGATGATCGTTGCCTTGCCGATCGGCATGGTGGTCGGCGAACTCGCGATGCTGCTGATCTACTTCGGTCTTTTCCTGCCGATCAGTCTGGTGTTTCGCCTGCTGGGGCGTGATCCCCTGGAAAGGAAACTGGATCGAAACGCCAAATCGTATTGGCAGTCCAAAAAGCAGCCGCGCAGCGCGGCCAGCTACTATTATCAATCGTAAACAACAACAACGGATAGCAGATTTTTCGATGAGCGAACGGAAAACCGAATTCGAAGAGGCGGGTCAGGACAAACAGCTAACCCTGGTTCAGGAGTTTGTTGTCTTTTTGAAAGAAAACAAAAAGTGGTGGTTGCTGCCAATCTTGCTGGCGTTCGCCGTCATGGGGTTGTTGGTTGTGCTTGGATCAACGGGAGCCGCTCCCTTCATTTACACACTGTTTTAGTTCGACATCGATGAATGAAACTCGTGAAAGCGTTTTTCAACGCCACCGCGGAAAGACGCTTGCCGTCTTTCTGCTTTTTGTGTTCGTCTGCTTGCTGCTAATGGCGGAGATTGTCCTTCGCGTTTTCGCCGGCCTCGGCAACCCGATGCTCTACTACCAGGACCCTGCGTTTGGTTTCCGTCTGCAGCCGGACCAGAAGATCAGCCGCTACTTGTCATCGCAGATCGAGATCAACAACCTCGGTCTGCGGGCAGCCGGTTACTGGGACGAAAAGACGGAAGACAAGATTCTGTTCCTCGGAGACTCGGTCACTCACGGCGGCAACTGGATATCGGACGAAGACCTGTTTTCAAGCGTTGCTGTCGAA